>JAGAWN010000287.1 GCA_017941355.1 Ruminiclostridium sp.
AAGGAATGTGTCCGTTGTTCCAATGCGCCGCAGGTGCATTGGAACAACATCTGAAAGTCTGTTTTACAGACTTTCAGGCAATAACTGCCAAAAGGCAGTTATTGAGGACACATTAATTACGGCTCCGTTACCCACCGAAACGCGCCGGCAGCAGGTTTCGGAAGTTACCGCCAATATTCCCTCCCCGTAAGCAGAGTTTTGCAGACTTCTTACGGGGGTGTTTTTGTTAAAAACCTCTGTTTATCAGCACGGCAATTATACAGTTTTTTCCTTTTTTTCTCCCCCTGCCGTAGAAGGAGAAGAGAACGTAAAGTGCCGCTTTTAAGAGCCGCGTATTATATTGACAAATCAATTGCTTGCTTTTTATCCGGAATAATAGGCATCAAACAGTTGAATTTATTAAAAAAATGTGTTATAATACTATAGTATATTTGTTTTTTCGTTCTTCCGAACCAATAACTATTTGCTCATTACGAAAGGAGTACAACTATGACGACTGTAAGCGAACAAGACGGAAAACTGACTGTATCACTCGAAGGCAGGATAGACACAAACAACGCTGCTCAGACCGAAAGAGAGATATTCGGTGCTGTTGAGGGCAGGACAGGAGAGATCATCATTGACGCGGCAAAGCTTGAATACATATCAAGCGCCGGACTGCGCGTGCTTATGAAGCTGCGCAAGAGCATAGGCAAGCCGCTGCCGGTCATAAATGTCTCCCGCGATGTATATGACATATTTGACACAACGGGCTTTACCGAGCTTCTCGATGTGAGAAAGGCTCTGCGAAAGGTATCGGTCGCGGGCTGTGAAGTGATCGGAAAGGGCGGTCACGGCAAGGTCTATAGGCTTGACGAAGAAACGATAATCAAGGTTTACCACGACAACAGCCCGATGTCGCTCATCGAAAAGGAGCGTGAATATGCAAAGAACGCGTTTGTACACGGAGTTCCCTCGGCTATCGCTTATGACATCGTTGATACAGACGAGGGCTATGGCGTAGTATTTGAAATGGCAGGAGCGACTACAGTCGGTAAATATATTATGGCTCACCCGGAAAAACTGCGGGAGTATGCTCAGAAATTCGGGGTATTGCTGAAAATACTCAATTCCACCGAAGCCGATCCAACGCTATATGGTGATATAAGGGATATATACCGCAGCAGATTGAAAAAAGCGGCTAATTATTTTAGCGACACGGAAAACGAGCAGCTTGAAAGAATGCTGAACTCCGTTCCCGACGGAAGCGGAATGGTACACGGAGATTACCATACGAATAATGTAATGGTGCAGTCGGACGGCGAACTTGTGCTGATAGATATGGCGGACATAAGCCGCGGAAACGCGTTGTTCGACATCGCCGGTTCATATCTTGTAATGAGCAGCGGCGGAGGGAATGACGATAATATATCTTTGCAGGTCATAGGTCTTGATTGCAGATCGGCAGCGCAGGTATGGGATATTACCCTTTCGACTTATTTCGATACTGACGATCCGGAAAAACTCGGACATATAGGAAATATATGCAAAGCTTTTTCCTTGCTGCGCCTTGCGGCAACGCTGGGAATGGGGACCGAGCGGACAAAAGCAAGGTCCGCATTGATAACAGCTATGCTTCGTGAGCGTCTTTTCCCGAACACGGACAATTTCTGCAAGCTGTTTGCAACACCGGTGTGATACAGGGTAACTCTGAAAACCCATAGGCATTACTTTGATACCGATGATGCTCGTGAAATAGCCGCGATCAACCGTATCATAAAGGGCTGCTCCCTCATCAGGTTCATCAAAGGCGTTGCGACATCTCCGACAGTACCGGATATTCTGCGTAAACCGGTAGTCGGTAGTTCAAAGAGAAAACTCTTTTCAATGACAGATACTCTTCACCCGATACCCTGACAGTATATCTCGGAGTATTGATTATGTATTTACAGGGACATTGCTCCCTTTTATCAATTCTTACTGTTTTTAAAAAGGAGTACGAACATGAAAATCAAAAACGAAAACAACACACTTACGATCTTCCTCGAGGGCAGAATAGACACAAACAACGCCGCTCAGACCGAAAACGAGATCTTCGGTGCCGCGGAGGGCAATACAGGCGAGATCGTCATTGACGCAGAAAAGCTTGAATACATATCGAGCGCCGGACTGCGTGTGCTGATGAAACTTCGCAAGAGCATGAAAAAGCCGTTGGCTGTTATCAATGTCTCGCGCGATGTGTATGATATATTCGACACAACAGGGTTTACCGAGCTGCTCGATGTAAGAAAAGCGCTGCGCAGCGTAAGCGTTGACGGATGCGAAATGATAGGCTCCGGCGGCTACGGAAAAGTATATCGCATTGACCCGGAAACTATCGTCAAGATATATAATCCCGGGATAACCCTTGAATTTGTTGAACGGGAACGCTCGATCTCACAAAAGGCATTCCTTACGGGAGTACCCACAGCGATATCCTATGATGTCGTGAAGTGCGGGGACTGCTACGGAGTGGTATATGAGCTGCTGAACGCAAAAACCACGGCACAGCTGCTGAACGAAGACCCGTCAAAACTGCCGGAGATCTTCGGCAAAAGCGCGGCGCTGCTCAAAAAGCTGCACGGTATCGTTCCGGGAAAGGATTCGGGGCTGCCCGATAAAAAATCCAAGCTGCTTGAATGGGTTGACTCTATCGCCGGTCTTATAACCAAAGATGAGTACGAAAAGTTAAAAGGATTTATCTGTAGTATCCCTGACCGCGATACATTCCTGCACGGCGATTACAACGCAAAGAATGTTATGGTGCATGACGGAGAGTTCATTCTTATCGACATAGGCGACGCGGCTGTGGGACACCCGGTTTTCGATATTGCGGGACTGATGCTGGCATATATAATCCTGCCCGCAAGCCGCGGCGGCACCAGATCGGACGAAGAACTGGAAAGGCTGCTCGGATTTGATTTTGGTTATGCGCAGAAAGTATGGGGCGTTATGTGCGGAACATACTTCGGCGTACAGTCACCCGAGGAGATAGGTGCTATCACGCAGAAGCTTATGCCGTATTGTATTCTTATGATGACATTCCACTCTCTGAGTATTCTCGGTGATGACATCGAAACGAAAAAAAGCCGTATTGACATTATACTGCGGCAGCGTCTGCTCCCGGCTATCGAAAACGTTCAGCCGCTTGATTTCTGACCGGAGCTTTTCCCGGGCAGCAAAAAGACCGCATACCGATCACCGGCAGCTTTGCCGTCTGTGACCGGTATCGTGTCATTTCTCGCATATATAAACATTATCGGAGGCAGAAAAATGAGAGGATTTTGTGAGCGGAAATTCGGTTCCATGTTCATATCCGGTACATTCACCAAGGCGGTCATGTACTTCATGCTGCTCAGCGACAGCATTATTGCGGGATTCTTTATCGGACAGACCGGGGTAGCGGCGATAAATGCCATTACCCCGGTAACAGGCATAGTAACATTCTTCGGAGATCTTGTATCAACAGGCGTGGGCATCGTTTTTACAAGAGAGATCGGAGCAATGCGAAAGGAACGTGCTGACCGGATCTACGGTCAGGGACTTATAATCAGCATTTCTATAGGGCTTTTGTCCGCGCTGACTATACTGCTTATACAGGACGTTTATTTCAGTCTCAACGGTATCGGCGGAGAAATGCTTGAACAGGCGCTCAGATACTACCGCCTCACCCCGATCAACTCTTTTCTGACAATAGTTATTTTCTATCTTGAACAAATGGTTTACAGCGACGGCGACGAGCTGTGCAACAATATCTGCTATGGGTTCCAGATAGGCGGAAACATTCTTTTCTCGATCATACTGACCAATTTCATGGGCATGACCGGGATCATACTCGGTTCGATCATCGGCAACAGTCTCGGCATACTCACCTGTATCTGGCATTATTTCCGCAAAGGCAATACACTTCACTTTGAATGGCACCTTTCTTTCAAGGACTTCCTGCTGACATCACGGTACAGCATCGTGGATTCTTCGGTTTACCTTTGCTGGGCGCTTATGGACTACGTTATGATAGGTTTTGTTTCGGCAAATTACGGAGAACAGGGACTTGTAACCCTTGCGGTAGTCGTAAGCCTTATTGAGTTCAGCGTTGTGCTTGACGGTGTAGGAATGGCGATGCAGCCGCTTATCGGTACATATTTCGGCGAGAAGAACCATGTGCTTATCAGGAGAGTGATGAAAGCGGGATATAAAGCGGCGATACTCGAAGGCATTATAGCTACAGTGCTGATATGGATTTTCGCAAGGCAGTTCTGCGGTCTTTTCGGCATTACAGAGGGAGATGCGCTGGAGCCGTCCGTCGCAGCGATAAGGATAGTATGTATCGGATTTACGCTGTGCAGCTTGGTATCGCTGACGACTTCCTATTATATGCTTATCGACCGCATCGGCATGGCAACCTGTTTCGCAATGCTTCAGAACGGCGCTCTTTATATCGCCCTGCCGATACTTGGCTCCCTGCTTTTCGGAATAAACGGAATGTGGACGGGATTTGTCATATCCCCGCTGCTGACGCTTATCGCCGCATACGGCTTTGTGTATCTCAGATTCGGAAAGGAAAACTTCCCGTTCCTGCTGAAAGACTTTGATTCGGATATCGAGGTAATGGACGATACACTAACCCCCGGGACTGCCGCGGCACTGTCGGAACGCGTCGGAGAAAGCATGAGATCCCACGGTTATCCCGCGAAAACCGCCGCTCACGCGTCACTTTTCGCAGAAGAGATCGGGCTTACCATACTTGAAAAGAACAAGCAGGCAAAGAAACCTGTGCTTTTTGAACTGTCGCTTTTCTTTGAAGAGGATTCGGTGCTTCTTATAGAACGTGACGCAGGCGAATTGTTCGATATAACTGACCCGAATATGCAGGTAAAGGGTCTGAGCAGCTTTATTCTGAGCGGACTTATGGAAGCGCATGAGGAAAAAGCCTATCTTGTGACAACGGGTTATAACCGCAATATGATACGCTTTTCAAAGAAGTGAACCGACCGGAGTATATTTAATGTCTGCTCATCAGCCAACAAATTGCTTCATAGCGCAGCTTGAAGCAATTATCCTGCCGGCTGTATGCCTTATCACGGCAGTTGTTTCAAGGAAGAGATAATAATAACCGAAAAGGCTTATCCCAAAACAGGGTATATCCTGCCGTTCACCGGCAAGATATACCCTGTTTTAATTGGTTATCAACTGTCTCGTCTGTATCTTCCTCAGACGAACTTTTTCACAATAGTGAGTACGTTCTTTCCGTCCGTGTACTCATACCTTACATCGTCCATGCTCTTTTTTACCATGTAGATGCCAAGTCCCCCTATCTGCCTTTCCTCAGCAGAAAGCGTAACATCGGGGTCAGGCTTTGCGAGCGGGTCGTAGAACTTTCCGCTGTCTATAAAGGTTATCTCGGCTGTATCTGCGGTTATCTCCGTGCGTATCGTTGCATTCCCGATTTCGGGCGCATAAGCATAATGAGCGATATTCACGAACAATTCTTCCACCGCGACTTCCAGCTGCATCTGCGCTTTCATCGGACATTCCACGGCTTCGAGCTGCTCCGTCACAAAAGCGATAACTGTGTTGAGTTCTTCATCTGCTGCTTTTACGGTTATCTCTTTCATTTGCTGTCCTCCGCTCCGAAATATGTAAGACCGAGCATTGTTATATCATCGAACTGCGGAGCTTCCCCGACAAATTCATCAACAGATGCCTTTACGTTTGCAAGCATTTCCCTCGGAGTAGCGTTCGGGTTCTTATTCAGCGCTTCGATCATTCTTTCGCCGCCGTACAGTTCGTTATGTACGTCAGTAGCTTCCGCCACGCCGTCTGTATATACGAACAGGCTGTCTCCGGGGTGCAGTTCAAAGTCATGCTCCTTGAAGCGTATTCCCTCCATTGTCGCTACCGCGGGCGAATGACGGTACTCGATAAGCTCGAACTTTCCGTCCTTGCGGCGCAGCGCCGGATGCTCATGTCCCGCGTTTGCAGCTTTGCCCTTACCGGTGGATATCTCAAGTATAGCCAGCCATACCGTTACGAACAGTTCAGCCTCGTTGCCCTCGCAAAGCTGCTCGTTTGCGCTCATCAGGACTTTTGAGGGCGAGTATTCACCAAGCTGCGCGTGGTTCTTGATAAGCGTTTTTGCAATTACCATAAACAGCGCCGCGGGAACGCCCTTGCCGGAAACGTCCGCTATTACCAGTGCAAGGTGATCGTCGTCGATAAGGAAGAAGTCGTAGAAATCTCCGCCGACTTCCTTTGCGGGAGTCATGGTCGCGTAGATATCGAACTCCCTGCGTCCGGGGAATGCCGGGAATATGGACGGGAGCATATCCGCCTGGATCTGCGTTGCTACATTGAGTTCCGCGCCGATACGCTCTTTTTCGGCGGTTATCTTCGTGATATTATCTATGTATTGAATAATATCCGATTCCATCTTTTTGACCGAACGGGCAAGCACGCCTATCTCGTTCCTTGACGATACCGCCTTTATATCGCTGCCTGCGCTGTGGTCGTCCGCGAATCTCTCCGCTTCGCGTGTTATCTCCGCAATAGGCGAAATGATATACTGTCTCAGGAAAAGGAAGCATATCAGCACCGCGATCACAAGTACAATGCCCGAGAATACCACAACATGAGTAACATAGTCATTTCGCGCCTGCTGCAGCACCTGCATCGTTTTCTCTACACAGATTATGGATACTACCTTACCGGAAGAATCCTTGACAGGCAGCAGAGCAGTAGTGTGATCTCCCCACTCGGTATATGAATACAGATAGATCTCCGATTTTTCGCCTGTACTGATAACATCTTTAAGTATCTGATTGTACTGGGGATCAAAGTCCTCGCCGATCTTTCCGAGAGGGTATCTGTCATATCCGAGAGAGGAGTTGACGGAATCGTATATGTAGATAATGGACTTCCCCTCAGGATCCACCTCACCGACATATATGAAATTCACGTCCATATTATCGGTAAGCTCGTCAAGGCGTTTCTGTATGATGTCGAACTCCTCGTCTGTTTCAAGCGTCTCCACATAGTGAGATAATCTGTCGGCGTTGAGATATGACAGTGCGGTATATGCCACCTCGTATGCAGCATCGTTATACTGCTTCTCAAGCACCGATGTGAACTCGCTGTAACCTATCATTGCTGTTATAAAAGTGAGCAGCACTACAATAAAAGTTATCCCAATAACTACAACGACAGATATTCTTGATCGTTTTCCCGTATTATTCTCCATTATTATCCTCCATTCTGCTTTTGAAAAAAGAGATCTGTTCCGTTGATGTCAGTATTCTCAGCGGTTTCAGCTGATCGTTTCTCTTTCCGTCCCGGAATATGCTGTAATAATCCGCAAAACTCCCGGGTTTCAGGGTCTTTACGGCGGGTACATCGAGACTTCCGATAATTCTCTCGTTCCTGTAATTTACGCCGAATCTGCAAAGGCACTCGTCAAGTATCATGCCGGCATCCTGCACATCTGTGAGCGGCGCTTCTATATACAGAACATACCTCGGCAGCATATCGCCCATCTCGCCTGAGAAACAATACTGTAATGTTGATATGCCGGTTCTCCGTTCAAAAAGCATAACTGCCGTTTCAAGCTGCGAAACGTTCATTCGCTCGTCCGCAACATTCATAACAAGCTCTCTGCGATAGCAGACTTTTATTATCGGAGCCTCGCCGTACCGTCCTGTGACCTCGATCACATCGCCCAACCTGTACCGGTAAAGGCCGGACAATGTCGTGACGATTATTTCGTAGTGCTTTCCCGTTTCAATTTCACCTATGGTAAGCGTTTCTGTCCCGTCACCGCCGTCGGCAGGAATAAACTCGGCATAACACACATCGGGCAGCAGCACATATTCGCCGCGCATTCCCATTCCCGGAGAAACCCCTATACCGCTCTCTGATGCCGCGTATATGTAGCTGTGTATCGGGACTCCCCTGACATATTCTGCGGCACTGTCACCGTAAATACTGAACTGACCGCCGTTTATGCACCTTATGTAACGCAGCTTCCGCCATATCTTGAGCAGCATACCGTCAGCAAGGTCTTTTCCGGCGATCGAAGCAAGATAGTCCGCACGTTCGGGATCGGGAGCAAACCTGCCGGAAAGCTGCTTCCGCACGCTGTCACTCATACGGAAGCCCTCACCTACCCTGCCGTATCTTATATCATCTATAAACGCGCTGAAATTGCGCTCGATATAGCCGAACAGTCCCGCCATACGGTGAACAAAAACGCCGTGTATCGCAGTTACTTTCTCATTTGCGAGCGCGTACCTCACCTTCGGGTACAGCATATCGGTTATCTCCCGCGGGAACATGATATCCGGCGGGGCGGTATATACCGAGGTATCGAGCGTACCTGCCGCCATCGCGCTTTGCAGATAGATCCCGGAACGCACTCCGCACAGCCTTCCGTCAGCCAGAGATGTCATAAAAACATCACCGACATTGAAGATACAGCCGAAAAGCTCGTCCGGGTCATCATGCGCAAGTTCGTTCTGCACTATACCGGGTATCGCCTCCTCAGCGTACAGGCGGTGCTTGTCTATATCCTCACGGACGATAGGAATGTACTTCTGTTCTCCGACACTGCCGGAGCTTATATTGAAAAACACCGCGGGCGCGGAAGTAAGAACATCTCTTTCGCCGTTTATTATCCTGCTTATATATCCGTCGTAATCCGAAAAATCGGTAACAGGCACTTTTTCCCGGTAATCTGCGTGACCGTGTATATCAGCAAAGCCGTACCTGCGCCCATATACGGTGTCTTTATTATCCCGCAGCAGCCGCGTCAGCAGCGCATCCTGTTCGCTCACGGCTCTTCCGCACACATCGCGCAGATGCCGGAAAGCTTCGGCATACCTTTCGCTTTCCATTCTTATCACCTTTATATCAGTATCATCAGCGAGTTCATGCCTACTACCTGTGAGTAAACCAATTCTTCCACAAGGTTTTTAATCATGGAAACTCCCATATATCTGTCATCGTCCGCGTCAAACTGCAGCGGGTCAAGAGCCTTGCCGTCATAGCGTATTCTTATGCCTATAACATCTTGTAAGGCGAACACACGGATATCGAAATTCACATTGTTCGGTGCATTGTCCTGTGATATGACGGTCATTATCTCTTCGAGAGCCAGACTCACGCGCATGGTCTGTTTTGCCTGCATACCGTTCTGTTCACAGAATCCGGTAATACGCTCACACGCTTTACATATCGCAGCATTATCGCTTATCATGGAGAAATTGATAACATTGCCGCTCTTGTCAAGCGACGTATCCATAAGCATATAGCGGCTGATATTCTCGTCTTTGCGGCTCACAGCCCGTGTAACGAAAAACCACACGCCTGTTGTCAGCAGCTCTGTCAGCGGGAGAAACAGCCACGGTATAAGTCCCGCCGCAGTCAGCCCCCAGAGGCTGATAACAGTGAAAACAAACACTCTCATAAATATGATCGCAGAAGAGAGCAGCGCCCTGCCGGAAACGCTGTAATATCCGGATAATATGCTGTTCCAGAGACACGGTATCAGACTCAGCGCAAGACAGAGCATAGGTATATACATCGGTACATTGATCCCATAAAGCATGCCGATGACCCCGGCACCCGCCGTAATTACGACACCGAACACCGCGGAGTTTATCACACCGCTGACAAATTCGAGTTTCAGCAGTATCGCGGTGCTTTTATTATCGTGTTCTCCGTTATAGACACCGAGCATAGCTGACGCGGCCTGAGGCACGCCCGATGTAACGGCTTCCGAGAAAGCGGCTATACCGTTGACAACGGTAAATACCGCCACTGCCTCCGTACCGCCGTATGACATAAGCACATTATTGATAAAAAGCAGTCTGAATGTCTGCATAAGATTGTTCAGCGCCGCCGGAGTACCGGCTTTAGCCATACCCGCAAGTTTTTCTTTATCCGGAACAGCGGGTCTGAACACAAAAGTAGCTTTCCCGGTATGCTGACTCACAAAGCCTATAACGCAGGCAACGCCCGTTGCGATCACGCTTGCGAGAGCTGCACCGAACACGCCCATATCCAGTACAAACAGATACAGTATATCAAGAAGTATGTTGCCGACGCCCATAATCGCCATCATAACGGTCACGGTCTTGTTCCTGCCGTCAAGCCGCAGAAACCAGAACGGCATATAAATAAGGATTTTCGGTGCTGCTCCGATAAGCGTTACCTGTGTGTAATCCCTTACCATAGGATAGACCTCCGGGTCTGAGCAAAGCAGTGATGTCACAGCGTCTGACAGGAACACCCCGACAGCCGCCATTATCACGGAAAACACCAAACACATCGTAAGAGCTGTTCCGTAATATCTCTGCGCAGAGTCGTTGTCTCCCTTACCTATTTCATTCGACGCGCAGATAGCAGTTCCCGAAACAAAAAACGATCCGATAACACACAGTATGAGATATACCGGCACACACAGATTTATCGCGGAAAGTCCCGCAACTCCTATTTTTTGTCCCACAAGTATGCCGTCCGCTATGATGTTCGCGCAATTGCTCACTATCGAGAGCATACACGGTATCAGCGCAGATGTGTATGCTTTTTTCAGAAACGCTTCATTCTGAGACAGCGTATGCAGTTCATTTGTTTTGTCCATATTATTCTATAATCAGCAGACCGGTAAACCCGGTCACTTCAAATATCTCCATTACAGTGTCATTTGCGCCCCTGACCGTCATTTCACCCTGCCAGCCCATGATCTTCCGCGCCGGAAACAGAACTCACATTCCCGCAGACTACATATCTTCAGACTTTCCGATACTGTCCGCCGGAGACTCACCTCTGTTTCGGTTTTTGGAACCGTCTTCGTGTCATGTCTGCCCTCGAACGAGATCGTAAGTGTTTCTCCGTTTTGATTCTTGTTGACAGTCACCGTTTTCTCCGTAATAATACTATCGGATATCCAATAACAATCGAATATATTATACCATAAATAATAAATGAAGTCAAGAGCCGTGAAAAAAAGTCTGATCGCAAGAGGCACTCTCGGACAGCGGGTTTGCCGAAAACGAAAAACGTAAGCGTCAGTTTTATACGGTATATTCATTTATGCACGAAATCGCGCATTGATATACTTCAAACACAAAAGACACTACCGATCCTCGTTATCGGTAGTGTCTTTTGTTTATTCGCAAATTGTATCGTTACACGCTTACGGGCTGTCTTTCCGCTTATTCCGTTCTCAGCGCAACCACGGGATCCTTCTTTGCCGCGACACGCGACGGGAAGAGTCCGGCTATAAGAGTAAGCGCAACACTGATAACTATCAGAATAACTGCCGCAAGAGGCGGGAGCTTCGCCAGATTCTCCACATTTGTGATCTCGTTGATGATTATATTGATCGGGATTATCAGTATCAGTGTCACGATAATACCGATAGCACCGGAGATAAGTCCGATTATAGTGGTCTCGGCGTTGAATACGCGGGAAACGTCTTTTTTGGAAGCGCCGATCGAGCGGAGAATACCGATCTCCTTCGTGCGTTCGAGAACCGAGATATATGTGATTATACCTATCATTATAGACGAAACGATCAGTGATATTGCGACGAACGCGATCAGGATATAACTGATAGCATTGATTATATCGGTTACCGACGACATCAGCATTCCCACGATATCCGTGTATGTTATCTGATTATTCTCGTCACGTTCGCTGTTGTACTTCGCAATGATCTCAACCACTCGCTCCTTTGCCTCAAAATCAATGGGGTAGATCGAGATCGACGAGGGCGTATCCATGCTGATAACGCCGAGAGTGCGCAGATTGTCGAACTGCGAGGAACCGGAAACTACCGATGAAGCACTGCCGCCGGCGGAGATGCCGAATCTGCTCATCAGCTCGGAACGCTGCTCGTCCGACATGGACATGAAGAACGAGAACTGCTCGTCGGATATATTGCTCAGATCGAATGAAGAAATATCAAATCCCGATATATCGAATCCTGCGCCGGAGAGGTCGGGTACAGCTGCCGTGTTCTGGTTCTCCATGAACTCGGCGATGTACTGAAGCTGTTCTTCGGGAGAGAGCGCGTTTACTTTCTCTTGTTCCTCTTCCGGCAGAAGCTCCACGATAGCGGAGATATCCGGCATTTCAAACGAAGCGGCAGTATCCGGCATCATCGACATGATGAACGCCTGCTGCTCCTCCGGTGACATCTGCGCGAGCTGCGCCTGCTGTTCGGGAGTGAGAGAAGCCATTACCGTCTGCATATCCGGCATCTGCGCCGCCGCTTCCTGCATTGCCTGCATCTGCTCCTGGAGTGCCTTCATCTGCTCGGAAGCCTTTTTCATCTTCTCCTGCATCTCTTCAAACTCACGCTTCTTGCGTTCAGCCTCGGCTTTGGCTTCTTCCTCGGCTTTGTCACCGGCTTCTGTTCCCTCAAAGGGCAGTCCCGTGAACACATCGTATTCCGCGTTATCCTGCTGTTCCTTAACGATCTCACTGTCGTTGATGATACCGGAGATATGCTCGGTCAGTTCGCCGAGATAGCCTATAGTTCCGCTTATGGAGGACGAACTCTCCTTCTCGCGGATTATGCCGACTATCTTCAGTTCTATGCCTTTCTTGTAAACGTCAGACATATACTCCGCATCATCGGTCATATACTCCCACACACCGTCCGCATTCTTTTTGTAAAGCTCGCTGTTTGGGATCACCGAGAAAGTCATACCGATGAAGTCGTCATACTCGTAGTCTTTGCTCTCTTCGATCTTCTCGATCTCGTTCTTGTCTTTCTTCTGCATCATTTCGCGTATCGCGGTGCGTATCTCTTCGGTGCCGCGCATACCGAGCGCGTACTCCGTGAAGTCGGTTATCTCGTTGTTCTTGTCGATTATCAGCACAGCTTCGTTGTAGTTCTTCGGACGGCTTCCCGCAAGCACCTCATAGCGCGTATTGAACATTCCGTCGTCATTCGTTATCTCGGAGAACACATTAATGCCCTGCGCGGAGGACGATATCTGCGAACGCAGACTGAACATACCGGACAGCGAACCGAAGCCTATTTCGTCAAGCACGTTGTTCGGGTTGACCTGCTTTATACCGCCGTCTTCCAGTTCTCGGAACACCTGCAGTTCCATACCGTAGGAGTACTCGATGTTGGTGACGTACTTCTTCATCTCGTCGCTTCCGTCAAGAAACTCCTTGAAGCTTTTCAGGTCGTTGGTGTTGGTCTCGGCATACATGGTCTCAAACACATAACTCATGCGGTCAGAGGTGTATATCTTGTCAGAGTCGCGCATCTGCCGCTCATTGGCGGAATCTACCGCAGTGTTCCTCGATGTGTTGAAGAAAGAGGAAAAATCGGTGCTGCTCTCGTCTATCTGCAGCGGGTAGGAAGCAAGGGTGTCGCGCTGGATATCGTCGATATACACCTGCACGCCGTTGGACAGCGAGAGAATGAGCGCGATACCGATAATACCGATGCTCCCGGCAAAGGCTGTCAGGATAGTGCGTCCTTTCTTTGTCATAAGATTGTTGAGACTCAGCGACAATGCGGTGAGGAAAGACATGGAGGTCTTGCGCACCTTCTCCGGCTTGTCTTTCAGTGCAGTCTCCTCGGAGTACGGATTGCTGTCGCCGGTTATTTTACCGTCAACAAGGCGGATAATGCGGTTTGCGTACTGCTCGGCAAGTTCCGGGTTGTGCGTTACCATGATTATGAGCTTGTCTTTGGCTATCTCTTTCAGTATCTCCATGATCTGCACGGAGGTCTCACTGTCGAGTGCGCCGGTCGGCTCGTCTGCAAGCAGTATATCCGGGTCGTTTATAAGCGCGCGGGCGATAGCCACACGCTGCATCTGACCGCCGGACATCTGATTCGGCTTCTTCTTCATCTGATCTTTCAGCCCGACTTTTTCGAGGACATCGACAGCGCGCTTTCTGCGCTCCGCTTTGGACACGCCCGAAAGCGTCAGCGCAAGTTCAACGTTCGCCAGCACGTTCTGGTGCGGTATCAGGTTGTAGCTCTGGAACACGAAACCTATCTTGTGGTTGCGGTAGGTGTCCCAGTCGCGGTCGCGGTACTTCTTCGTGGAGACCCCGCCGATGATGAGGTCACCGGAGGTGTAGCGGTCAAGGCCGCCGATGATGTTCAGCAGCGTGGTCTTGCCGCAGCCCGACTGACCGAGCACTGCAACGAACTCGTTGTCCCGGAAGTCCACGCTCACTCCGCGCAGAGCTTCCACAGTTGTATCACCCATTTTGTAGTTCTTGGTGATGTTTTTCAGACTCAGCATTTTTCATTACCTTTCCGTTCTACAGCTGCCTTTATCTTTGTCGGCAGCCGAAATTGTCATAGCTTATCTCCCATAAAGTGCTTACACGCATCGCCGGCAAAGCGCTTACGCGCGTCTTCGCAGACGGCGCCGGGGCTGCTCGCCCCCGTCCCCCGGCAGGGCTTCGCCCTGCACCTTTTCCGTAACACGGGATCCGAACAGCCGCTTCGCCGTCAGCCAAAAGAGCAGTATCACTCTCCCAGTCTTCTGACGGGCTTGAACCCTGTTGTCTTTGTAAATTTCATATTACAGGTGAAGGAGTTCACGAAATCCGACGGGTCGATACGGTCGAAGTTGGTGCTGTCGAACCTCTCCCGCTCGAACAGCACCGACAGTATCGTTACTTCCTCGTCATTGCCGGTGGAGGTGTCAAGCACGTTATCTACAGCGTGGACTATCACTCCCCCTACCGGCAGCAGAGCGAAGATCTCCCTTGCTATACGCACCGCGCAGCTGCATACATAATCCTGCACAAGATCGTAATACGCTGTCTTTGAAAGCTCCTTCTCGGACAGCTTACCGCTTTTCAGCACTGTCACCGCAGTTTTCGGAACCACCTCATCCGCTTTCACCCGGAACTCGGTCTCCATTACCGAGGGATCGTCCGTGCCGAACTCAAAGCCGCTGCCGTACTCGACAAGGTCCTCAAACGGGTTGGATTCCTCGATCACTTCGAGATACGCGTCGATGTCGCCGTCAATGACACGCTGCGCAAACTTGTAGCTTGCCTGCCAGTCCGCAAACTCCGCCTCGTCCGCTTTCTTCGCGTCGGCAAGTTCTGTTTCCAGCTTCTCACGCGCCTTTGCGTCACCGAATAGTTTTCCCGCAAGTCCGGGCTTGTAGTTGTCCAGAGCCTTCTGCGCGTCCTGTTCGCGGGGTCCGGGCTGCCCCTTGACGAAGGGCGGCGGGGACTCCAGCACCGCGCTCCAGTCCACATCGTTCTCACATTCCTTATGCACGGACTTGATAACGTCGATATAGTTGGCGGCTTCCTCGGCTTTTAGGGTGTTCTCCCGCAGTTCGTCAGCTTTCTGTTCCGCTTTCTGCGCGGCAAGCTGTTCTTTCTCCTTTTTCAGCTCCTCGCGTTTGGTCTTTGCCTCGGAGGTGGATTTTTTCTTCTTGCTGCTGCTGAACGTCTTGACGTATGACAAGCCCGTTCCGGGTATCCCGAAAGTCGCGGTGCGTCTGCCGCTGGTGTTCAGCGAGTAACGTGCGCCGTTGGTGCCGAGACTCACTCCGACGCCGGATTTGCTCAGGTTCAGCTTTACTCCTTTGCAGATGTTTATACTCTTGTGAAATCGCAGTCCCATATATCCTCCTTATTATGCAGTTCCCTGCTCTTTTGCTCTTTCAGTCAACGCTTCTTGCAAGCTCTGCCGCAGTTATCACCGCGAGTATCAGCGCCTCGTTCCCGGTCTCCGGGTATTCCGCTTCCAGGAATTCCGTGCCGTCCGACATCACAGTTCCGACACGCGCAATTTCGTTTCTGCCGTCATATATCGTGTATTGGTGGGCGTCCATGCTGCCCTCTGTCACCCAGTTCAACTCCTTTATCGTGCAGTAACCGCCGTTGTTTATTTTTGCTTTGCGTCTTAACTGCACGCTAATCTCCTGACCGGGGATAATCACACGGAACTCACGTTTTATCAGGGAGATATGCTGCTTTACAAATGCGGTCTCATTGCCGTTTTTGTCGTAAATGCGGAAATTCTGCCCGACAGCACCCTCACGTTTCAGCAGGTAAAGCGGACTTCCTTGTTCGTCATATATACAAGCCTCCCTGACAGCCAAGTAAAATAATCGTTCAAGATACGCTTTCAAGTTATTTCCCCCTCCCGCGGCGCACATCAGTCCTCACCGAGTTTGAGTGCCTTGTTTATGTTTATCTTCTTTATCAGTGCGCCGAGGATAGCGAATCCGCCGCCCAGCATAAGCACGATAATGACGTAAAGCTTGATGTAATCGCTCTGCGCCGCTGCCACAAGGAACGGCGGCACCTGATCGGCGGGGCTGTACATCGAGCGGAACAGCGGCACGAACAGGTCACTTGCGATACCGCCGATCACGAACGACATCGCAAGAGAAACCCCCGAAACGAGGATCTGCTCATAGCCTATCATGCCCACCACCTCGCGGAAAGTCACTCCCATAGCGCGGAGAATACCGAATTGCAGCGTGCGGCTTCGGATAGAGAGTATCCAGTATATAAGGAATCCGATCACCGTCATGGTGATTATGACCACAAAACTCAGCGTCAGCGAGCCGTTCATGCCTTGCAGCTGCGGCTGGTTCTTGATCGTTATCAGCTGCTGCGACGCGTCGGAAATGCTCTCCACGGGCATCTTTGCCGCTTGTATATCGGCATACAGCGCTGCGCTCGACGCGCCGTCCTTCAGCTTTATCCACACCTCATAAGGCTCCATGTCGGAAACCGTGCTTGTATAATAGTAGTTCATCACACAGAAGCAGTTAACAGCGTAAGATACTTCGGTATCGAGTATCTCCTCGCCCGTTTCCTCGTCTATCTTCGGCTTGCTCTTGCCGGAAGCCGCCTTTGCCGCAACATTCGGGTTTATGCCCGGCCAGTAATCCACGATCGCAAGCACCGGTGCGCTGATCTTCTCGTTTCGCGACCATTTGAGGTCTATCGCGTCACCGAGCATTATCTCGTACTTGTCCGCAAGCGCGCGTGAGATGATAACACCGGAGGGGTACTCCTGCAGTGCTTTAAGGTAGTTCCACCAGTGCGCGGGCAGCAGATCGTTCCGGAACCACGCGGTCTGCGCGAACTTATACGGCTCCACGGACATCAGAGTCACATTGTCCTCGGTCTTGCTGTCAACGGTAACTTTGGTTTTCTTGTTAATCAGAACTCTTGTTGCGGTCTCAACGCCCTCAAGCTGTTCAAAGCGCTCAAAATCACGCTCGATGTAGCCGGAGACAGGGCTGCCGTCCGAAGCCGTGGCTTCCTGCCAGTATTCCCTTATCACTATATCAGCGCCGGTGGAGTAGTACACCCGATCCTCTTTCTGATCGTTTATCGTGCGGGCGGTGTTTGCGGAAAAGATACCGAGCGAGAACGTAACCACAAGGAACAGCATCAGAAAACGTTCACGTCCGCCCTGTGAACGGCAGACCGTGGTTATCGCCATGTACTGTGCAGGTGTCCACAGAGGTTTGAATGTAATATATATAAGGTTAAGCAGGTAGGGATAAAGCCGTATGAACATAAGCCCCAGCCCGAAGATAAGACAGGTGGAGAATATGAAGAACATGGGGTTTATATCCCCGGAGGAAGTCTCCGGTATCTGCTCGCCGGCGGTGTAGATTATGTAGAAGCCGATGCCGAGAGCGGTCAGCAGAAAGTCAATGCCGGTTTTCTCCCACAGCGACATACGCACGACTTTCGTTTTGCTCTGCTTGTACTGCACGATCGAGAGCCGCGACGCTGGGATTATCGGTATCATGGTCGCAGCGAAGAATATGACCACCGCAAGCAGAGAGTACAGCACAGCCCCCGGAGTTATCTTCGCGGAAATGCCGGTGCGGTTGACAAATTCGAGGAATCCGTCGGAAACGCCGAGGAACCGGCACATTGCAAGACCGATAAACGGCGCGAGGATAAGCGTTGCAAGTCCGAGAATACCCGCTTCCAGTGCGTATATCCCGAATATCTGCCAGCCGCTCGCTCCCCTGCTCCTGAACACGGCGATCTCGTTCTTCTCCTGCTCCACATTCAGCTTCGACACCATGAACAGATAGAACGCCAGCATGACCATTGTGGGTATCTGCAATACCCAGAGTATCCGGGTGAGCTTGTCGGCTTCCTTCGCGTAGTTCTTCCATATAGGAAGAACTCCCATTGTGAATTTGCAGTTAATGGTCGGGTAGAACTCCGCGTCCTCGTCGATAGCCGTAACAGCGAACGACAGATCGTTCATATCCATAGCCTGATAATTGAGAGCATACCGCGCGGCAACGGAAGTCGGCTTCACATAGCCGTCGTTCATAAGCTTTCCGAGGAACAGGTCATAGCCGGTCAGCAGGGTGCTTGTGTAGCCCGAAAGCTTTTCAGACCAGTAAACGTCGTTTGCGTCCGACTGCTCGAAAATTCCCACCACGCGCACGGAGATCTGTCCCGCACCGGTGTCGCCGCCGGTGAGCGGATAAACGCCGTCCAGCGCGATACCGAGGTTCTTCAGCGCGTTCTCCGTGGCAAGCACTTCAAGCTCCCCGTTTTCGGTCATTCCGCTGTCGGACAGCATTCTGCCGGCTGTCACGTTCACATGATCCGAAAGCCCCGTCATCGCAGCAAGCTTAATGCGGGTATTCACGGTGCCTTTGACTCCGCCGGACGCGATAAACTGCATATTGTCGGCAACTACGGTCTTTGAGGCGGAAACCGGTATCGGCAGATAATCCACCCGCTCCCGCACCGTTGAGGCAAGATCTGCGATCACCGACGCGCGCTCCTTAACGCCGACGGACTCCGCAAACTCCCGCTCCGCAGCATAGATACCGGGAAACTCCCCGGAGCTTGTCTGGTAGGCTTCCATATCCTTTATGAGCGTGCGCTGCAGCGAGGCGTCCATGTATATCGGCACGGTACTCATCATGCCCGCTGCCATTAGAAATCCTATGAACAGACACAAGACCATCCACTTCGTCTTGCGCATTTTTCTGAATAGTAAAGTAAACACCGATAGTCTCCCGTTACCGCATTATCACGGCGTCGCCCGCGTTAAGTCCGCTTGTTATCTCGGCTTCCGAAGCGTTGGTTATCCCGACGGTCACGTCGCGCTCCACCTTTTCGCCGTTTTCAAAAACCTGAACATACTGTCTGTCACCGTCGGTTTTTATAAGGGTCTTGGGAATAACGACAGCATTCTCGGAAACCTTGTTTGTTTTCTTTATGTCGGCAATGCTGCCGAGATAGCCGTATGCGGGAGCCTCCCCCACGAACTCCGCGCGCAGAGCCTGTTTGTTTTCGGCGCCCTCATCTGCTGCAGTCCTGGGAGTGTATGTGACTCTTCCCTCATAAACAACGCCGTCAACGGTAAGCGTTACGCTGTCCCCGACTTTGAAAGCGTCCTTGTCGCCCGCGTAATCCGCGGCAACATACAGCTTCTCGGGATCAGCGATGCGCGCGACCACGCGGTAGGGATCTATCTCCGTACCCGCGTCGATCTTCAGAACGTATGACACCTGCCCGGAAGCGGGAGCGTAGATGCGCGCCCCGTCGTACTGCGCCTGATACATTTCCAAGGTACTCTGCTCGATCTCGAGATCCAGCTTGTCGGTCTGTGAGCCTGACGAGTTGTAACGGAGCTGCGCAGCCTGCACTTTCAGCTTCTGTATTTCGAGAAGATAGTCAAGCTCCCCGACATTCATCTCCGCGATCAGGTCTCCCTCCTGCACGAAGTCACCCGCGTGAACGTATATGTTCTTTATCCTGCCGGTGTAGTCGGTAAAGTAACACTCTTTTTCGGTTGCGGAGCGTACATACCCCGCCGAGGTAAACACGCTCTCGATGGTTTTCTGACGGGCAGTGTAAGTGGAATACGCAACCTCGTCCGGTGCTATGACCGGCGGATCCAGCAGCTTCTCCTCTTCCGGGAAGAAATAGCAGCCCGATGACAATACGATCGCAGCGGCAAGAACGGCACAAGCCGACAGTTCAGATATTTTCATAAGCTTCCGCCTCCGACGGAAATTGATTTGCACACAAATCAAATGCACGTTAAAACAAATATACAATATATAATAACATATCTTGGTCCAATTTGCAAGCAGTACGAATAAAATAATAATTTTTTTGTACTTCCGATTAAATTTTAAAAAAGACCTTGAAATTTCTGTCATATTGTAGTATAATAAAATAGATTTTGAATTACTGCACCGAAAAGGGGTTTTTTAATGTTTAAGTGTTCATCACCCACATTGCTTGCGACTGATGTGGATTGGGGTCTCGTTGGTTCAACTGTCATAACAGGTCTTGTTGTCGTCTTTCTTATACTTGCTATTCTCGTTTTCTTCCTCTGGGCGTTCGGAAAAATATTCAAGGCTATAAACGGAGCCGCCGAAAACCGCGAAAAGAAGAAAGCGGAAGCCGAACGTGCGGCTCAGCAGACATCAAAGCCGGTTCATACCGCATCTGTCATACCAAGTCCTTCCGAGCCGGAAGAAGAGTTGTATGAGGACGAGGATGACGATGAGATCATCGCGGTCATAGCTGCGGCAATCGCGGCATACGGTGCCGCCGAGGGCAAGCAGTACCGCATTGCGAGCATAAAGCGCCCGCGTTCCGCACGTTCCGGCTGGAGCGCAGCGGGTATCGCAGAGAATATGCGCGGATTTATGAACTGAGGGGGTGAGTGCGATGTTTGAAACGTTTTTTGACACAATTTCAACGCTGTGGCAGCAGTCGGCTTTCTGCAACATAACATGGCAGCAGGGTCTTATGCTCCTTATCTCGTTCTTCCTCATGTACCTCGCTATCGTCAAGCAGTACGAACCTATGCTGATGCTCCCTATCGCGTTCGGTATGGCACTCACTAACCTGCCCGGTGCCGAGCTTTACCACCCGGAATACTTCATGACCACCGATATACCCTATGCGACAGTCCTGCATGACGGCGGCATACTCGATGTTCTGTACCTCGGAGTCAAGTGCGGAATCTTCCCGCCGCTTATCTTCCTCGGTATCGGCTGTATGACCGACTTCGGACCCCTTATCGCAAACCCGAAGAGCTTCTTCCTCGGCGCAGCCGCACAGGGCGGTATCTTCTTCACATTCCTCGGCGCGTGTGCGCTGTCGGCTACCGGACTTGTTGACTTCTCGCTTGCGGAAGCCGCTTCTATCGGTATCATAGGCGGCGCGGACGGTCCTACGGCAATATGGCTCACCTCAAAGCTTGCACCGGATCTGCTCGGTTCCATAGCAGTCGCAGCGTACTCGTACATGGCGCTGGTACCGGTTATTCAGCCGCCTATCATGCGGGCGCTGACCACAAAGAAAGAGCGCAGCATAAAAATGGGTATGCTCCGCAGCGTTTCCAAGACCGAGAAGATAATCTTCCCTATCGCGGTCACCGTGATAGTTGCATTCATCGTTCCCTCTGCCGCACCGCTGGTAGGTATGCTCATGCTCGGTAACCTGTTCAAGGAGAGCGGAGTTGTTGACAGACTTGTCAAGACCGCTTCCGGCGAACTTATGAACATAATCGTTATCATGCTCGGCACAACGGTAGGAGCTACCGCAACGGCAGCAAACTTCCTCAGTGTCCGTACAATAATGATAGTCATTCTCGGACTCCTCGCGTTCTGCGTAGGTACAGCCTGCGGACTGCTGCTTGCAAAGCTTATGAACAAGCTTTCCGGCGGCAACCTGAACCCGCTTATCGGTTCTGCCGGAGTTTCCGCGGTTCCTATGGCAGCCCGTGTTTCACAGAAAGTCGGACAGGAAGAAGATCCGTCCAACTTCCTGCTCATGCACGCTATGGGACCGAACGTTGCCGGAGTTATCGGCTCGGCAGTGGCAGCCGGAGCATTAATGGCGATATTCGGATAAAAAACGGCGGCTGCGTTCCGATCGCAAACATGATCCCAAAGACCTGTCTCAAACGGCAGGTCTTTTCTTTATGCGCGCTGCAATTGCCCTCAAAATGCTTGACAAATAGCACGTTTCGGATTATAATATATTGTATATGACATTATCGTTCTTTTCTGCGTCACAGCAGCAAAAGAACGCATTGAATACACAATCAGGCACTGAAAGGAACAGTAAAAATGGCTGACAGCTTTGTAACACGATTCGCGCCGAGTCCCACCGGCTTTATGCACATAGGAAACCTGCGTACCGCGCTGTACGCGTTTCTTCTCGCCCGCGCGAACAACGGAAAATTCATACTCCGTATTGAGGACACCGATCAGGAGCGCCTTGTGGAGGGTGCAGTCGATGTTATCTACAGCACGCTCGAAATGACCGGAATTACCCACGATGAGGGTCCCGATGTGGGAGGTCCCAACGGTCCGTATATCCAGAGCGAACGTAAGGACATATATATGAAGTACGCGAAGGAACTTGTGGAAAAGGGCGGCGCGTACTACTGCTTCTGCTCGAAGGAGCGCCTTGAAAAGCTCCATGAGGACGGCGACCTCGGCGCAGGCTATGACCGTCACTGCCGCGACCTGTCGAAAGAGGAAGTCGAGAAGAACTTAGCGGATGGCAAGCCTTTCGTTATCCGTCAGAAAATGCCACTCGAAGGAAGCACCGGCTACGACGACAGCGTTTTCGGTCACATCGAGATCGAGAACTCGGAGCTTCAGGATCAGATACTCATAAAAGCCGACGGTTTCCCGACATACAACTTCTGCCACGTCATAGACGATCACCTCATGGGTGTTACACACGTTGTACGCGGCAGTGAATATCTCACTTCCACGCCGAAGTACGTGCTGCTGTATGACGCGTTCGGCTGGGAGCGTCCGGTGTACTGCCACCTGCCTCTGCTCATGGGCAAGGACGCTGACGGGAATGTCAGCAAGCTTTCAAAGCGCCACGGCTCGGTGAGCTTCCAGGAGCTGGTAAAGACCGGCTATCTCCCGCAGGCGATAATCAACTACATGGCATTCACCGGCTGGTGCCCGAAGGACACCAATGAGGAATTCTTCACGATAGACGAGCTTGCAAAGATATTCTCGATAGACGGTATAAGCAAGTCTCCTGCGGTATTCGACTACGAGAAGCTTCTCTGGTTCAACAGTCACTACATCAAGGAAATGCCGCTTGACGAGTTCATGGCAAAGGCGAAGCCCTACTACACCGAGGAATACGCGGCTTTCGCGGACAACGAAAAGCTTGCGAAGCTGATACAGACCCGTATCTCTATCTTCCCCGAAGTGAACGAGAAGGCGGAGTTCGTGAAAGGCTTGCCGGATTATGACACAGCGCTTTTCGTGAACAAGAAGAACAAGACCACGGTGGAGCAGTGTGCGGATATCATCGAATATTCTCTGCCGAAGCTGAAAGAGGTTTCGGACTGGAGCAATGACACACTGTTTGAGCTGCTCAAGGGCATAGCCGAGGAAAAGGGTGTGAAAGCCGGTGCAGTTATGTGGGCGATACGCATAGGCGTTTCGGGTCTTGCGGTAACACCCGGCGGTGCGACCGAGCTTATGGAGATACTCGGCAGGGACGAGAGCATCAGGCGCCTTGAAACGAGCCTTGCAAGGATAAAGTGATGATGATTGAAAACGCATACGGAAAGGAGCAGTCATGTTAGCAAAGGAAAATCTTTACGGAATGATAGATGTTATCGACCCGAACGACTTTGACATAATATATCAGATATTGAAAAGGTTTGCTCTTTCTAAAGACAATCCGAATGAAGAGACAGTGCGTGCGATGCTCGAATCGGATAGAATAGCGCACGACCGCACAGTCAGCGGTTTCACAAGCATTAACGCCCTTCGGGAGGCATTGGATGCAGAATAAATATACCGTAAAGTTCACATCTCGTTTTAAGAAAGATTATAAGTCCATTCAGAAGCGAGGTCTTGACACCGGAAAGATCTTTGATGTTATCGACCTTATTGCTTCCGGCACAAATGAGGAACGGCTGAAAAAAGAGTATGACGACCACGCACTTTCGGGAAACTGGAAAAGTTACCGCGAATGTCATATTGAGCCTGATTGGCTTTTGGTTTATCAGTTGTTTGAAGATGTCCTTGTGCTGTCTTTGGTGCGAACAGGAACACATAGTGATCTGTTTGGCAGATAAATTAATGTTTATCAGCAATAACGGAGGAAAAATGACTTACAGGAAATACCCTGACGATCAGACGGTAGATAACGCGACAGCAAGGAAAGAACCCCTGACAATAGCGATAGCGTTCGACGAAGAGACCGCGCTTATGTCGTGGCTCGACGACAGCTTTGAGCATCACATTCTTTTGCAGCACTTTGACATCGACCCGCGCGACATCGACAAGTACTGGCGTATCGTAGTGGATAATGAGACTGCGGAATGGACATTTGTCTGCCCGCACGACTACAAAGGGATAAATGACCGTCAGAAGCGCATAACTGCGTTCTACAATGACGGCATCACCGCGATATCGAAGGTGATATCCGACCTCGGATATTTTGCCGATATAAGGATACCCCGCCGCTATCGCAGGCATTTCGACGCTATCGGCGATGACAGCGCATATTCGCCGTATATATAAAGAGCGGGGTGATTCTATGGACGGAGTCTCGGCGTTTGTGACCGGGTTATGGCAGTTTTTTACAGGGCTTGCTGCCGGTATTGCCGGAATAATAGCAATGTCTGTTTCACTTGTTCTGTATTTTTCGGAAAAGCACGTCAGACTTTCTGTTCCGATATTGGCTGTTCTCGGCACATTATTGCTTTTGCCTGCCGGACTTATGTTCGGAACATATCTCGTCTCATTAGGCATTGTTACAGGTATTATCATTACAGTGCTGACTGCTCTTATAATATTTTATGATATCATTGTCATCAGAAAATATATAATTCAAAAGAAAACCAAATCTATGGAGGAACAAAATGGGTAAAGACAACAACTTCGTCCCGCACGAGATACCGCGTCCGGAATTTCCGAAGCGCGCGATAATCACGGGCGGTATGCCGTATGGCAACAAGACGCTGCACTTCGGTCACATCGGCGGTGTGTTCGTGTTCGCGGACGTTTACGCGCGTTTCCTGCGTGACCGTATCGGCAGGGACAACGTTATTTTCGTTTCGGGAACAGATTGCTACGGCTCCCCTATCGCGGAGGGCTACCGCAAGCTCGTTGAAGCCGGCGAGTTCAAGGGCGATATCCGTGACTTCGTGCGCCGCAACCACAATGCGCAGAAGCAGACACTTGACGACTACATGATAAGCCTTGATGTATTCGGTGCGTCCGGACTTGACCGCACTGCCGAGATACACAACGAGGAATCCGACCGCTTTATCCGCAGGCTCTACGAAAACGGACACCTGCGCCGCATCAGCACCAAACAGTTCTACGACGAGAAAGCGGGCTGCTTCTTAAACGGCAGACAGGTCATCGGCAAATGCCCGGTGGACGGCTGCAACTCCTCAAAAGCCTATGCGGACGAGTGCGACCTCGGTCACCAGTATATGCCCGAAAACCTCATAGACCCGAAGAGCACACTTACCGGTGAAACTCCCGTAATGAAGGACGTTTACAACTGGTATTTCGATCTGCCCGCGTACAACGCGCTGCTCAAGGAGTACGTTGAGCGCATACAGAAGCAGAAGAACGTGCGTCCGCTGGTAACAAAGACTATCTCGGAGTTCCTCGCAGACCCCGTTATCCACATCAAGAACGAGCTTCTCGACAGCTACAATGCGGTAAAGGACAAGCTCCCGGCTCACGAGTTCGTCGAGGAGAAGAAAAAGCCCTCGTTCACTATAAAGTTCACCGAGCTTGACGAAATGAACAAAGCCTGCGGGATACTTTCCGCAAACGGTATCCGTTTCCGCACGGGCAAGACCCTCGTTCCGTTCAGACTAACCGGCAACATCGAATGGGGAGTCCCCGCGCCTGTCCTCGAAGGTGAAGAGCCTCTGACAGTATGGGTGTGGCCGGAATCGCTCTGGGCGCCTATCTCTTTTACGAAAGCCGCTCTCGAACGCAAGGGACGCAGCATGGACGAGTGGAAGGATTTCTGGTGCAGCAAGGATGCCACCGTGTTCCAGTTCATCGGCGCGGATAACATCTACTTCTACGGTGTCGCGGAAATGGGTATGTTCATGGCGCTTCAGGGGAAGGACGGTAACGTCTCCGACCCGCCGGACGGCGAGATGCAGCTCCCGATACTCTGCGCGAACAACCACATACTTTTCCTCGACAAGAAAGCTTCCAGCTCAGGCGAC
>JAGAWN010000288.1 GCA_017941355.1 Ruminiclostridium sp.
CCTGAAAGAGAAGTACATACTCGTTCACGGCGACGCGGAGGACGGAAACAGAGCAAAGCCGCTTATGACGTCGTACAGCGCGAACAGTACGAGTTATGAGGGTACAGCGCTTGCGGAGAACGCCGCGAACCTTGAAGCCGTGGGTGCGATAACCGAACGCCCCACATTGCAGCAGCTCAGCGTCGGTATTCTCAGAAAGGCGGAGGAAGATGCAGGAAAATAAGTTCCCTCTCAACATATCACAGGCGCTGAAGCTGTACACCGGCACCGGACTTCCGGGAACGATACTCGGACTTGCCGCATACGAGGTGCTGTTCTATATCGGCGCGTTCGTCAGCATGACGCTTATGATAATGCTCGGCGAGGGCATCTCATTCCCCGAAGCGGTCAGCAATATCGCGGAAACGCCTGCGGGTGACTGCGTAATGGTGTTCACGCCCGGCATTATAAACTGCATTGTGCTTCTGTCGCAATATACAAAGGACAAACACGGCGGAAAGCTCTTCCGCACGGTAAAGGGCGGCTTCGGGACATTCGTGAATTACCGTACCGGCGCGTATATCTCGGAACTGCTCTCGATGCTCCTGTTCGGCGCGGCGGCACTTCTGCTCGACATCGCGGGCATCGCGAAGATTCACGGCGGGCTGTCCGCAGTTATCGCGCTTGTCGTGTCGAATATCGCCGCGATCGGAGTCGTTACGTTCATACTTCCCGCGAAGAATGAATTTGTGCTCGCAGCAGGCTCGGTTATAACGATGTTTGCAATAACAGGCAGCTGCACAATATTGCTCCCAATGCTGTCAGACAGTCTTATCTCCCACCTTGTAACAGGCATAGCGGGAGCGGTGCTCGTTGCAGCATCATCAAACGTATATTTCGCACACTACCGGAAGAACCGGTGGGACAGTTGAGGTGAGAGTTATGAAAAACTTCGGAAAAGCGCTGAAATTATATCTGAAAGTATCGTTCAATCCGCTGCTGACCCTGTTCGGTGCTGTCATAATCGTGGGAATAATGATCGCGGCGGTACACGAGCCGGAGGTTCCGGAAAGTGACGAATATATGTCGATGATATCCGCGGTATCATTCGGTCAGATCGGGATCTTGATATTCTTCCTCATAGGCAGCACTTCTGCCGTGCGCAGCAAGTTCTTCGCTTCACTGCCCTGCTCAAAGCTGCTGTTCACTGTTGTGCCGACGGCTGTTACGGCAGCACTTACGCTGATATACAACAGCATCGTTATTGCAGTCGCAGCACTCTGCTGGGAAGAGCAGGCGCTTGCGGATATACTGATAGCCGCACCGGTCAACAGCTTTATCATCTGTCTCGCGGTTTCCGTCCTCGGAAAGCCCGGACTGGAAGCGCTGTATGCAATACCGGTATTGATTCTGGCAACTGAACAGCTTGTTCTTCCGAACATAAGTGCGACAAAGCACGGCTTCGGGCTTCCTTTGATACCGTCGGCGGTCATAGGGGTCATGATATTCGCCGCCGGTACGGCAGCAGTGCTTGCTGTGCTGAATATCTGGTGGAGACGGTGCGATCACATACGCCGCTCCGACATTAATTACACACCGCTGAACAGATGATGCCGGAACTAAAGCAAACGCGACAGTTAAACAGTCTGACAGAAATGCACTTTCTCCCGCTTACAAAGGAGAAAGTGCATTGCGTTTACTATGAAATATTCGCGGCAGTTCCTATCGAAATGTAATTGTCGAAGAACGCTCTCAGGTCTGTCCCCTCTGCCGCGTCATACTTTCTTCTGCCGTCAACCATGTATCGCGTTCTGCCCTCGCAGACGGGAGTTTCGGTGTAGTGATCCTCGTAAAATACGTCTGTCGAAACCGTCCTGTCCCGCAGTATTCCCATGCACCCGGCAAGACTGCACGCGGGGAAATTCACGTTCCATATCCTGTTCTTTCCGGGAGACTTTTCGATAAGCTCCGCTATGATCTCCCGCAGATACTTGTCCGTTATGTCGTGATCTTCCGACGCGGCTTCGGAAAAAGCTATGGTATGTATCCCCTGAAAAGCCGCCTCGAACGCGGCTCCCGCCGTTGCGGAATACTGAATGTCGGTTGCTAAATTGCAGCCGTAGTTGATACCGGAAAAAACGTGATCCGGCTTCCCGGGAACTATGTTCAGTGCGCCTATCCTCACGCAGTCAGCGGGCATTCCGTCACAGGCGAAAGCGTGAACTCCCGGTACCGGAAAGTCAACTTCCCACGCGTCAACGCTGTGCCGCAGAGTAACACTGTGAGATACCGCGCTTCGCTGGCTGTCCGGCGCGACTACCCATACCTCGCCGAACTGCGCAGCCGCTTCCGCGAGTCTTACTATGCCGCCCGCCGATATGCCGTCATCGTTTGTTATGAGGATACGTTTCATGATTCATTCTCCGTTATTACTTCGGAACACGGTGCGGAACCTTCCTCACCTACCGGAGTTTTTTTCATTATTCTGTATTCTATCACATTTCGGCAGTATCGTCAACCGATCATTTCCTTATATTGACTCTTTATTGAAAATGTGATATACTGTATTATACTATGAATTCAGCGGATAGCTGCGATATTTCCGGCACGCCGGTCATTCCGCAGACCCGGACACAAGAAAGAAGCAAAGGCAAGCTTATGAAAAGAAAGATCCTGTCTGTCCTGTTTGTAATGTTTATGCTTTCCGCACTTGCGCTGCTCGCAGGCTGCGGAGGGCTTACATACGAAATGAAAGCGAGCAGCCGTGCGCAGAAATACATAACCGACAAGTACGGTTTCAGTGCCGACGTCACGGAAGTTCTGCTCTCCGGAAACAGCTGGCTGGAGTTCTCATGGGAGGCTCCGCTGTTTGCACACGTCGGAATGAAGCATGACGGAAAGGATTTTACCGTGCTGGTGCCTGTCCGGAACGATGACCCTGGGTTTCTGTGCGACAATTACGAAGCCGACATTATCTGCGCGGACATAGAAAACCGCGTCAGAGAACAGCTGAAATGTGACTGCGCCGCTTTCCGCATCGACTACGGCAGCAGCTACGGAAATCATCTGCTGCCCCGTGATATCCGTTCCGCAGACGACCTGAAAAAGTCCTCCGACAGCAAGACCGTTACCGTTTTTGCACACGATCCGGATCCTAAAAATGCCGAAGTTATCGATCCGTCGGTTTACGGCGAAAACACGAACTTCAGCATTGTCGGATGGGCAGATACACAGCTGCCGGAAGTGCCTTACGGACTGATACGGGATCTGCCGGAGCAGTGCGGCTGGAACGTTTCGGATATATACTTCACACAGAATGACGGAAGCTGGGCTCACATCGCCTTTGACCGCATAGCGGCAGATAACATCTGTCTCGTTATGCCGTCGGAATGCGGTGCAGTGCTGGAACCTGCCGAGGGACCGGAGAACCCGGGTGACGTTCCGGTTACGCAATGGTACAGAATAAAGAGTACCGGCGAGGGATACGGCGCGCTGTACGCGGCAGTGGGAGCCGCGCCCGACGAGGAATACTGCATAGAATACGAACACAAAGGCAAAGCGTATTATATGCGTATGCCCCACACGGACGGCGCGGATCCCGCGTATGAACTCTGCTCCCCGAGATACTGCGACGGCAGGGGAACCGAATTCGTATTCCGCGTGGTAAAACGTGATTTTTACGGCGGCGAGGGATCCTGACAGATGTCACCGCGAAAACGCAGGTCCCCGGCTCATACCCTGTCCCGCTTTATCTTGCGGGAAGCGGTCTTTTCAAACGGAGTTTCGCGCAGACGCAGACCCACTATGTGACGATATGTGGGCTGCGTTTTGTTGTATTCGTCAAGAAACGCCTGTATGCCGTTCCTTATCCCCTCTTCGTCGAGAGATCCTGCCTTTACCGCGTCGGGATCGGGATATACCACAGCGGTAAGACCGTTGTTCTCACCCACGATAACAACTTCCCCGATAAGATCGTTCACACCGAGCTTGTTCTCGATCTCCTCCGGCGAAACATTCTCGCCGTTCGAGAGGATTATCAGATTCTTTATGCGTCCGTTGATGAAGATGTAGCCGTCCTCGTCGATGTACCCCTTGTCTCCGGTATGCAGCCAGCCGTCAACGATCGCCGCGGCGGTCTCGGCAGGCATATTGTAATACTCTTTCATGACGCTGGAGCCGCGCACAAGTATCTCACCGTTCTCCGCGATCTTCACTTCCATGTTCGGCAGCGGTTTTCCCACGGAGCCGTATTTGTACGCGACCGGAGTGTTGGCGCTTATGACCGGCGAACATTCCGACATTCCGTAGCCTTCGAGTATCTTTATATCAAATTCCCTGAACCTTTCGAGATAGTAGTCATCAAGATGCGCGCCGCCGGTGAATATGTACCGCAGACGTCCGCCGAATATCATCTGAGCGGCTTCCGGCTTTGACACCGGCTCCTTCACCGCGTCTATCCTTTTGAGTATCGTTTCGATCATCAGCGGAACCATAAGCATTGCGTGGGGTCTGAATATTCCCATGTTGCGTACAAGGTGCATCATATTGTCGTTCACGCAGATCACAGCGCCCTTATCGAAGCCGCGCAGCCAGTCCATAACGAGACAGAAAGCGTGATGTATCGGCAGCACGTTTAACAGCACGACTCCCGGTTTCGAAGCAAACGACATCGCTTCGAGGTTCGCCGCGAGATTGTTCTGTGAAAGCATTGCTCCCTTGCTTTTTCCCGTGGTGCCGGAAGTGAAGATTATCATAGCGGTATCGTCGGGAGAGGATCCCGCATCGCCGTCGTAAGCCCTGCCGTTATCCATGAGCACGGCAAGCGTTTCCGCGTTTCCGGCTTCACCGTTCAGCAGCCATACTTTTTTCAATGCCGGGCATTTTGCGGAAAACTCCGGTATAAGATCTTTCTTCGCTTCATCAATGAACAGTCCGGTGCAGTCCGAACGGTTTATCAGTTCCGCAAGCTCCTCCGCCGGCATTCCGGCATCGAGCGGCACAGCGGTCATATTTCCGGTAACAGCGCCGAGGTAGCTTTCCACCCACCACACGCTGCTGCCGCCGACAAAAGCGATCCTGCTCCCGCCGAAGCCCTCGGACAGCAGTCCCTTGCGTATCAGAGTGATGTTTTCACCGAGTTCCTTATAGGAACGCTCACGGATATCTTTCTTCTCAAGCCACCTGACCGCGGGGATCTCCGCAAACTCCGAGCAGCTTCTTTCCATTACCTTACGGATAAGTTCACTCATTTCCCGTTTTCCTCCCGATAAGCGCAAGCGCGTCTCCGACAGTGAATATGCCGACAGCATCGCTCTCCTCAAACTCGATGTCAAACTCGTCCTCCACCTCGCCCAGCAGCGTCATAAAATCGAGGGAGCTGAGCGCCATATCGTCGCGGAAGCGTGTGCTTTCCGTGATCTCATCGGCTGAAAGTGTGGTGTACTGCGCAAGTATTTCTTTGAATTTTGTTTCCATAAAGCTGCCTTTCCATGTATAAAATCACGCTCTTCCGAGCATTTCTCCGACTGTTATGTGTGAATCCTCAATACCCATGAACAGTATCCGCATCATGTAGTAGTACATAAGCTCGATATCATGCTCGTCAAGCTTTACGGTCTGATAGTGGAACGAGAACTTCATCTCTCCCTTTTCGTTGGGCGATACCGTAAGATACATCTTCTTCGTGGCGGCGCCGTTTGCGAACCAGTTTATGTGCATCGGGATATTTTTCAGCTTCTCACTGGTGTTATATGTCATCATCGGCTGATAGGTAAGATAGCAGCTCACATATCCCGTATCGTCCGGCGTGCCGTATCTGCGCTTTTCTTCCTCGCGTATGAAAGCGGGATCGTAGTTTCCGTGCATATAGATCTGATTCTGCGACTGCTGGATAAGATACAGCGCTTCGAGGAACTCCGTTTCCGGTCTGATGATCGTTCTGCACGGGAACATGATCGTTCTGCTTCCGCCGCTTGACCATTCATCATGTGTGGAACGGCGGGAGATGAAATTCTCGATCGTGATATCCTCCTGCCCGTCATTGACTTTTGACAGGTAGGTGCGCATAACGAACAGGATAAGATTCGTCATCGAGATATTGTTTTCGGTGCAGAAATTGAGCAGCCGCTTCGTCGGCTTCGGTTCAAGGTAATAGTCCTTTACCGTTACGAAAAGCTCTTTGCGTTCGATATCGGCGGCGCGCAGATCCGGATCGTTATGCCGCTTTCTCGCTTCTTCAAGCACTGACTTTCCCTGAATATCCGAATAGAGCGGTTCCCCGTATGTATCGAAATGCTCGCTCCAGAACCTGCGGTCTTTTTCAAGGCGGCGGGGTTCGGACGCACGGGCGAGATCGCGTTCAAGAACTTTCGCAAAAGAAGCCGGCTCTGCCGGCTTTGCGGAGCCGAACTGATAGTGCATATAAAGCCTGAAAATATCGGACACCATTACACCGAGCGCGCTTGAATCAACGAGCCGGTGATCCATGTGGACAAACATTCCCCGGTATCCTTCCGGAAGCTCCACCATTCTGATCTCACACATCGGGACATTGTCACCGTCAAAGGTCTGATACGCCCACTGCTGCATAACGGCATCGGCGCCGGAGAGCGTCCCCTCTCCCGTGAGATCCGCAAGCCTGATATCCTCCGGTATCTCCTTTGAGATATACTGCTTTATAACGCCGTTCCTGTCCGGCTTGGTGAACCGCAGGCGCATACATTCGTATCTGCCGTACTCTTCGAGGATACACTTTTTCAGCAGTTCAAAGTCCATCGGAGCTTTCATGGACGCCACTATACTGACTCCGGAGACCTGCTGAGTGCCGTACTCGCGGATCCACTGCCAGTGCATATTCTGCGCGGCGGTAAGCGGGTAATACTTCATAAAAATGTCCTTTCTCCCTGCAGGCAGCGCCGCGCAAAGCGAGTTCGTCTTTTGGTGCGGCAGCGCCTTGATTCCGACATTATCCGACAAGTTCATTTTAACATAGTACGGATCGTTTTTCAACAAATTTCTCTGAACCGGAAGATAATTTGTAGATCCTGCACAAAACCGTTTTAAATATCAACACATATCTGTTAAAATATCACGTTCCGTTCATTGCCACTTTGCCGACGGACATTGACATATCGTTCATACTGTGATACAATAGTATGGAATCAGACATAAGAAAGAGACGGATCACTATGAGCGAATACTTGCTGAAAAACGGCACGAAGCTGTACTATGAAGATACCGGACACGGTCAGCCTGTAGTTTTTCTTCACGGCTGGTCAAGCAGTCACTCCATGTTTTCACTGCCGGTGAATGAACTTCGCGGCAGGGCGCGCTGCATCACATACGATCACAGGGGACACTACGGGAGCCGCTGTCAGAATACCGGCACGGTAACGCTCGAAACTCTCGCGGACGATCTGAATGAACTCATAACAGGGCTGCAGCTTACCGGTGTAACGCTTGTCGGCTGGTCAATGGGCGCGGGTACAGCCCTGACGTATATCCGCAGATACGGCTGCTCCGCTCTGAAACAGATCGTCCTGTGCGATATGTCTCCGAAGCTTATGAACGACGAGAACTGGAAGCTGGGACTGTTCAGCGGAAAGTTCACCGAAGAAGATACAAGTCACATTACCGGAAAGGATTTTCTGACGCTGTACAAGGAATTTGCGGTCAGCGCGTCACCGAGTCTCGCGGAACTTACCCGGGCTGAACTGGATCATAATATCGAAGCCAAGCTGAGCAACCTCGACGTGCCGGTGCTTAAACAGCTTGCGGTCTCGATGAAAAAACAGGATAACCGCGACGCCGTCGGAATGATGACCGTTCCGTTCACTTACTTTTATGCGGTGCCGGGTTCCGTTTTCGCGCCGGAACTTGCGGAGTGGTACAGAGAACACGCGGTATCGCAGTTCCGCGCCGTCGGTTTTCGGGACAGTTCGCACAAGCTGATAACCGAACACCCCGACCTTTTTGCGGCAGAGATCGGGAAACTGCTGTAAAACGCCGCTTATACGTCACCTGTATGTCATACAGTTCTCCTCCCCGTAAGCAGTATGTGCGGTTTACGGGGCCGCTTTATGCCTCCGGATATCGGACAGAATGAACGGCTGTATGAATACTCGGATAATACTGCAAATTTTAAGTTTCCCCAAAAACTGAACGCGAAACTCAATAAAACACCTTTTGAAAGCCGCATGAATAAACGCTTTGAGGGGTATCACAGGAAATTTTGGGGAAACTTAAATGCAAATACGGTTGATTTTCGCGGGAAAATGTATTATAATACTATATATTACTAAATGTACCCCTAAGCAGCTGCTTATCGGATCTTTTATCATCGTTTTCCCGAGGTACGGATGACCGGAAAGGATAGTCGAGAATGGACGAGAACGAGAAGATAATACGTCTGACAAAGCGCAGAAAGCGCGGAGTGCTTCGCATTGTGTTCGGACGGACGGGAACGGTGGCTGTGCTGCTGATATTGCAGATAGCTCTGGTGCTGCTGGTCAATTACTGGCTCGCGGAGTATTTCCGGTGGTTCGCCGTCGGTCAGACGGTCTTTTCCGTGGCTATGATATTCTACCTCTTCAACAGCGGAATGGACAATTCCGCAAAGCTTACATGGCTGAATCTTATTATGCTGTTCCCGGTGCCGGGAACGCTTTTCCTGCTGTTCACAAAGCACAACATAGGACACCGGGCGCTGAAAGACCGGGTGGAGTTCCTGATCGGAGAAACAAAGCACAAACTGCCGCAGAACGAGGACGTGCTGAACGAGCCGGAGATAACACAGTCAGGCACCGACGATCTCTGCCGTTACGCCTGCAGGAGCGGCTGCTTCCCCGTTTACCGGAACACATCGGTAACTTACTTTCCTCTGGGCGACGACAAGTTCCCCGTAATGCTCGAAGAACTGAAAAAAGCCGAAAGGTTCATCTTCATGGAATACTTCATCATCGACGAGGGCTATATGTGGGGACGTACTCTCGCGGTGCTTGCGGAAAAGGCGGCGCAGGGAGTAGATGTGCGCGTGATGTATGACGGAATGTGTGAGATAATGCTGCTCCCCCACGATTACCCCGCGCGAATGGAAAAGCTCGGTATAAAGTGCAGGGCATTCGCTCCCATAACACCTTTCGTCTCCACGCACTACAACTACCGCGATCACAGGAAGATACTGGTCATTGACGGTCAGACAGCTTTCAACGGCGGTGTGAATCTCGCGGACGAGTACATCAACCGCGGTTCCCGCTTCGGGCATTGGAAAGATACGGCGGTAATGCTGAAAGGCGAGGCGGTAAGGAGTTTCACGCTGATGTTTTTGCAGATGTGGAACATTCCCGACAAAATGCCGCAGTGGAACGAATATCTGTTACCGGCGGCTCCCGTCAGTGCGGGCGGGTATGTCATGCCGTACTCGGACTGTCCGCTGGACGACGAGAAAGTCGGAGAGTGCGTATATATGGACATTCTGAACCGCGCTTCCGATTATGTTCACATTATGACTCCGTATCTGATACTTGACGGCGAACTCGAAACGTCGCTGAAATTCGCCGCGGAGCGCGGAGTTGACGTGAAGATAATACTTCCCGGTATTCCCGATAAAAAGGCTGCGTACGCGCTGGCGAAAACGCATTACAGGACTCTGCTGGATTCCGGCGTGAAGCTATACACCTACACTCCCGGCTTCGTTCACGCGAAGGTTTTCGTAAGCGACGGCGAAAAAGCGGCGGTGGGAACGATAAACCTCGACTACCGCAGCCTGTATCACCACTTCGAGTGCGGAACGTATATGTACCGCGCAGACTGTATCCCCGCGATAGAAATGGATTTCAGCGAGACGCTGGCAAAG
>JAGAWN010000289.1 GCA_017941355.1 Ruminiclostridium sp.
CTTGAACAGGATAAGACCTACGCCAAGACAAGCGCCACAACTGCGGCAACAACGCAAACAGCGTCACTGAACGGCTATCTCTATAACAAGCTGTTCTGATAACATAAAAGATGATGTCATAATGCACGGTGAAAAGTCGGCTCTTACGGTCGGCTTTTTGCCGGATCTGCTAAAGTTTCAGATATTTCTGCCGATATAATAGTTGGAGAAATTTGGCTATCCGATAAAATACGACAGGAGACCGGTTATGAATAATTTATCTGAACCTTATGATCTGAAAGAACTGTTTGACAAATACAACTGCAAGCCGGAATCGTTTGTCAATATTCAAATAGGCTGCAACAACAGGATATATATTTTGCTAAACGAAAATATCCCGCCAAGGATAGACGGTTGTTTTGTTCCCACAAAATCCGACAGCAATTATTCTGTAATTGCGTTTACAGTCGATTGGGATAATGAATGCGTGACCGGTGACGAATACTATGATCTCGGAAAGCATGAAATGAATTATCATTTTATTCAGCCGTTCGGTGAGCAGTTTCTTCTTGTCGGCTCTCGTTGCGAATGCGACGATAATGATATAGGCGAGAAAAACGCCGCAATTATGGGTCGTAACGGTAATATTATCCGGCAGTTTTGCTTCGGTGACGGAATAGAGGATTGTATAGTGCGTTCGGACAACAGCATTATTACAAGTTATTTTGACGAGGGGATATTTGGAAACTATGGCTGGGGCAATCCAATCGGATCAAGTGGACTTATTGTCTGGAGCAGCGACGGAAAGATTGCTTGGGAGAACAAGAGAAGCATTTATGATTGTTATGCGATCAATATAGATGAAAATGAGAACCTGTGGTATTATTACTATGACAAGTTCGAGCTTATCCGTACAGATTTGAAATCAGAAATGTCATACCTTCCCGGTATAAGCGGAGCAGACAGATTCGCCATAAGCGCCGACGGAAGAAGCGCTGTTTTTGACGGCGGATATAATAAGCACGGCAAACTGTTTGCAATAAAGCTCGAAACAAGCAAAACGGCTGAGCCTGTCGAGTTCCCTCTTGAATATCGCGGAGAGAGTATTTCAGTAAAAATATTTGGCTCGCTAAAATCACAGGCTGTCTTTATTGACGGTCGTGATAGGTTATTTGTAAAACGGTTTTTAAACTTATAACATCAAGGAGGAATACATTATGGTTGGAATGCACGGAATCGCCAAAGGCGGCAGCTATGGAAAGTACGCCGTTGGAAACAGCAAGAAAAACGATGCTCCTAAGAAGGCTGATGCAGCCAAGAGTAGTACCGCTGCAGATGTAAAGTCAAGTGAGTATAAACTCTCCGACAAGGCGCAGAAGTACCTCGACAAGCTCCGCAAGGACTACGGCGATTACGATTTCGTTATTGCGGACGCGGGCGACGATCTGAAAGGTCTGATGAAGCAGAGCACAAAGGAATTCTCGGTAGTCTTTTCGAGCGAAGAGCTTGAAAAAATGGCTGACGACGAGAAGTTCGCAAGCAAGCAGATGCAGCACGTCGATACCGCCGTGAATATGTCGAAGCAGATTTGCGAGCAGTTCGGATATGAGCGTATGTTCGGAAAGGACAATGTTTCGCTGAACAGCGTCAGTGTTTCCTTCGATGATAAGGGCATTACCTCGATGTTCGCGGAGCTCGAAAAATCTACTGCCGAACGCAATACTCAGATGCAGAAGCAGATCGAAGAGAAGCGTGCCGAAGATAAGGCAGACGCGAAAAAGTCCGAGCGTCCGCGCCAGACTGTGGCAGAATACAAAGCTAAAATGCAGAAGGTCATTGACGAGCAGAAGAAGCGTCCGGCTCCCGGTGAGACAGTCCGCACTAAAAATCTTGAAAAGATCGAGCCTACAATGGTTCAGCGCGCGCCTGTCAACGCAAAGACTATCGACGAGCTTTTCCGCAATATGAAAAATATAGACTGGAACAAGGTTCCCGCTGAAGTTGCACAAGCTGGCGATAAGATAGGGTATTCGGCGTAACGGGGGTGTTTACCTTGAACATCAGAAGAATGTACCCGAACAATTCATTTATTAAAATGCAGTACGGCTCCGCCTTGATGTCTAAAATGCTTTCTGTAAAAACAGGAAAAGGAAAGTCTGTGAAAAAGGCGGACGGTTTTGCTTGGCAGTCCGATCTGCCTGATGACGCAAAAGCGAAAATTTCAAAGGCGATAATATACGGGAAACCTCAGATCAGAAAAGCGGCCGCGGAAGTACCGAAGGCGACGCTTGCAGATGTGACTGCCGCTTTTGATGCAGCCAAAGCCGAAAACAAGGCACGGTTGGAAAATGCCGGAAATGAGATCATCGCGGTAAATGACAGAGCCGGAAAGAATATATCATACGCAAGCACCCGCATAAACGGCGCAAGGTATGATTATCAATCTTCGGAATACATCTCGAACGGCGCGTATCTGAGCGAGCTTGACAAAAACAGCTTTGACCGACAGATGATAAACCGTCAGATCGGGAATATCCTTTCGGAAAGCGGTATCACGATCTCTGACAACGAGGATTACACATTTACCGTTGACGCGTACACGAACAGGATAACCGTTGACGGTTCCGACAAAGCAAAAGCCGCCGAAATTGAAAATGCGCTCAACAAGGGGCAGAACGGCAAGAACCTGTATGACCATATCCGGCTTTGCGGTACTTGGGAGAACAACTCTCAGATATTCAAGGAGGGTCAGACGCTCCGGTATTCCAACGAACTTGTAAAGGAGCTTATCGGCGTGAATCTTGCGGAATGCACTCAAAACGGCAATGATTTTATAACGCCAGATAACAGAAGCGTAAAGGAAATGCTGCACGAATACGCAAAAACCAATCCAACAGATGGATTTACCGTTGAATCACACACAAAGCTACTACACAGCTATATCGACCATGCAGCTGAGCACGGATATTCCGACAACTCTCTGAAAATGGATCTTTCCATAAAGTTCAATTCTACCGGGCTTCACGACATAGGGCAGAAAAACAGCTACGGGAACGGTGACACGGGCTGGATAGATGATTATGTCAACGATCTTGGCGTGTCGTCGGGGAAGAAGGTTTTAACTACTTTTATATAAGATTATACATAACAATTGCACCATTCAGTGCTATGGCTGAATGGTGCAATTGTTGTTTTATTGCTATATCAGTATCACAATTCCAAAGTTTGCCTTTCCCGAATAAAAAACAAACAAATCCGAACCGTTTTGGTTCGGATTTGTCCATTGTGGCTCCTGTTACTGGACTTGAACCAGTGACATCTTGATTAACAGTCAAGCGCTCTACCTCGCTAACCGCAGTACAACGCGGGTTTGAGGCTAAAAAATAATCAATCTTGCGATTGATAGCGCTCTAATGTTTACCCTAAAAGGGTATTAAAATATGAACCTTGAGCCGGCTCCACTTTTCCGTCAATATCCACAAACTTCATTGTGCATAATCACGAACAGATATTTTACGCTAAGCTATTCGATTTTCATGTGTCAGGCGACAATTTTTTAAGAGAAACTGCCGTTTCGTCAAAACGCCGAATTTTCTTGTGCAGATTGACAGACAACTCTTTCGCCTAAAATAAATGTGCTATACTATTATAATGTACATAACAGTATAGCACATCTTTTGTTTTCTGTCAAGCCACAACTGTACTTGCCGTGTTGAGAGTATCCCAATCATCGCAGAAGTCCTTGTAATCCATGTTAAGCTCTATGGTGATCTCATAGTCCTTGTTCAGCTCGATCCGGTTGACGAGCTGAGAGATTATCATTCTCTTCTGCTCTATGGTGCAGTTATCAAACTCCTGCGACCAACCTACGAACTGCTCAAACATAGGTCTTATCTGTTCGACAGCGGCTTTCTTGCTCTTGGCTTCGTTCTGAAGCTGTTCAAGCTGAAATTTCTGTGTAGAGATGCGATCCTCAACGGTCTTTATAGCGCTGCTCAACTGTTCGGAAGTATAAACGCTGTCCCCGGTAAGCGTATTGGCAATCTCTTCCTGTAACCTTTCAAGCTGATTGGTATTCTTTTTGAGCTCAAGGTTTATCTTTGTCTGCATCGCCTTGTTGCTTGCCATTTCCTTTTTGAGCCGCTTCTGTAAGATCTCCTCACTCGGAGCGCCCTTTATACTCTCGAACATCTGATGAATGACCTCAATGACAGCCTTATCCACTCTTTCGGCAACATAGGTACTCTGTCCGTCACACTTGCAAAGTCCCCTGCTTTTATGATAGCAGAGATATTTGAGCTGCGACCTGTCATAAAGGGAACCGTCCTTCTTTCTGATGTACTTTTCTCTGTACACGATAGAAGTGAGCCTTCCACCACAGTGAGCGCAGTACATGATACCGGACAACAGATTTTTGCTTTTCGTCTGCCGAGCTATCGTTCTCTTGTCCTCAAAGCTCTTTGACCGCTGATCAAGAATATACTGAGCACGCTCAAATGTCGTTTCATCAATGATCTGCAAATGCGGCAGGTGTGGAATCTCTGCATCGGTATTCCTCGCATAGCCTATGTTCATTCTGTTACGAAGTATGCGGATCACGGATTCAGACTGAAACTTCGCTCCCGTGTGAGTCCTCACCCCATTATCGTTCAGGTACATAGCCAGCTTGTAAGAGCCACAGCCTTCGGTAACCGTTTTCTCATAGAGTTTTCTTACCCATTCCGCTTCCGTAGGCTCAACAGCGAGATCGAGAACTTCCCTGCCCTTCTTATTAAGTCTGCCATTATTGACGGTACAATACCCGAAAGGCACATTGCCGCCCGTGTATATTCCTTCGGCGGAAAGCTGCTGCATACGGGTTTTGATTCGTATAGAAGTCTTGGCGCTTTCTCCGGCAGCCTGCCAAAATCTGATATAATTCATCAGCTTATCGACATGACTCTCGAATTTCTGTTCGCCTTCCTGTGTACTCCAAACTCTGATACCGTGCTGAACGAACCATTCTACCACGAACGGCGTTTCTTCGTCGATACGTCCGATACGGTCAAACATAAAGACAAGAAAAATATCGAACTCCTTACGTTCTGCCGCAGCTCTCAATTCCTGTATCGCGTCACGATTGGCAGCCGACACCTTAAAGCCGGACACGCCCTTTTCGTAGAACTCCTTGCCGATGATCCAGCCCTGTCGTTCCGCAAATTCGTGACACACCTGCTTCTGCATGGGTATATCGTCCTTGACTTTATCGACCTGCCCTACCGTAGATACTCTGTAAAGACAATATGCGATAGGCTTTCTCTCTGATACTATATTGTTGTTTTCCATTTTAGACCTCCATTGTTTTCAAAAACAACGGAGCAAATGAAATCTCAAAGAAAATCAAGATGTTACTGTTCAATATCCTATTGTCAAGGAACTATTCAGCCGAGCCTTGTGTTTCGTGCTTTAAAGTATATTACCACAAAATTCGCCCGGTGTCAAGTACCTTAACTCATTTTCCCAGAATAATCTCATTTGCTCCCATAAAAGCAAATCGCATAATGCTTATGCGGACTTTTTCTTATCCTCTGACTTTACCGTCTTATCTCCCTGTTCGGAAAGCCGGGACTTATAGTTTTCCATCATAGTCCACATGATGTTTTCTTTAAGGTCAGGGTTACTGCTTCCGAACACAATGTTTACCTTGCAGTCCCCAATCTGTCTGATGATCTTCTCATTCATTTCATTCCTCCCGAAACACATACCCCGATAACAACAGCGGCAAAATACCGCTGCTGTTTTCTTTTCGGGTACATACCATTCCATTGTACTATAAGCGCAACATATCCTCTGCCCTATATGCTTCTGCGTCTTGGCGGAGCAATATGTTTCATCTTCTGCAGGCGTTCCTTTATTTTGTCTATGACCGCCTGATCGTGCTCATACATTTCACGCTTATCTTCTTTTGAGCCGAATTTCAGCGTATCCCTCAGATATTCGACGAACTCTTTCTGCTGCAAACTTTCGACAAACAGCGCATTGAGCTTCTCATTCTCATTTTTCGGACGATAACGCTCCCGCCAGTCGTTGAGCTTATCGAGATATGCAGAAACTATAACAGTCGCACTTTCGAGCCAACGGCTGTATTTCTGAAACTCCGTGAGCTCCGGCTTGACCTTAACCACCCTGTTGTTGTCAAAAAGGCTCAGTCCGAAATCGTAGCTTATCTTCTTTGCCGCGTCGATCTGCCGCAGCCCATACAGTTTTGCGACAAAACTTGTGGCATCTCCCGATTCCCCACACCCGAAGCAATGATAATTCTTTTCATAAATCTTCATGCTTGGGTTCCGGTCCTCGTGAAAAGGACAACACATCATTCCGGCGAAGTTAGGATTGAAACCGTAGAACTTTACGACTTCCAGCATTGACAGCCTATCCTTTATTTCTTCAAATACGCCTTCCACTTTTTCTTAATGCCCCTCCCAAAGCATTTATGGAACAGAAATATTCCAAAAGGCGAGGTATGCAGCCGGCGGCGAACAGGCTGCACGGGAATATCCCTTATACTTTATCATTGTGATTATGCTTCCGAAAAATCTTCCTTTTCCCGAAGTCCGATGTAATAAGACCAGAGTCCGCGCAGCCCTAAATCATAAGTCACGCTTTGTCAGGCATTAACCGGAGCTATGCAATAAGGCGAGGTCTGTATCCGACCGGCGAAGTCAGGCACAGCGCATAGCCGCTTATCCTTATACAAAGGCTTACTGATTTTTGGGGCTGTATAATATCGTACCCTGCACCCGCTGTCACGTTATCATATCTTATAAAGCCTACAGGAGCATTTAGTCGGCTCGCTGTTGGTTAGTCAGCGATCTCTCCTGCCCCGCAGCTTCCTTGTCCTGTCTCTGTTGGTTAGTCAGCGACAGGTCTATGATCCGTTCACATCATCGGTACTTCGGATAATTCACCACCCTTTACTCAAATATTCCGAGATGACCTTTTCGTTATTGGCGAGGTCACGAAGTAACGGCGAATTACTCCGTGTGAAAAAGTCCTCTCATAATAAGGGAAAATTTAACATCATTTTTTAAGGTTTTTTTAATGGTTTCAAATAAAAAAATTAAACTTCTACGTTTTGAACAAGCAAACCGCCAACTTGTTGTATAAGGTGACGATTTTTCAAAAAGAGTGGTAGTTTTACCTTAAAAATCCATATAAAATTTTCCCTTATTATAGAGGAACAAATTTTTTGCCGCTATCGCAGCAAAAAAAATGAACAGGGGTAACCTAAATCGAAAAAGCCGGTGTACGTACACCGGCATAAAAAAGTAGCTTTTGCAAGCACAGAAAGTATACGTATACTTTCTGAATTTTTGTGGGAACCCCCACAAAAATTATCGCGGCTGCCGCTGCTTACAAAAGCTGAACCCAGCTTTTTTAGGTTGCACCTAAGACCGCTAAAATGTTATAGGGAGGACATTATTATGAGAAAGTACAAGAACGTAAAACGCAAGGAGATCGTATTTGAGCTTGAAGAATGGGCGCTCATAGAAGCGTGGGCTGCCAAGTTTAAGATCACGACCACCGAATACATAAAACAAGCTACTTTGACAGATAAGATAACAATAAGTAAGTCCGGAGAAAACAATGCTGTGCTTTTGAACGCACTTAAAAAGATCGGCACAAATATCAACCAATTGTCAAAGAAAGCCAACGAGATCAACAGCATCTATGCCGGGGATTACGAAAAAATGCGAGAGGAGTACCAGACCCTATGCCGTATGTTAAGTGTAAAGTTATCCATACAGGAATGAAACAGCGATTAGAATATATCCTGAACCCCGAAAAAACAGAGGGTATGTTCTTCTGTGATTCTCACAACTGCTTTCCCGACGCTGAGGACGCATACCTCAATATGAAATACATTTATGAAAACTATACTCACCACAAGTTTGAAGAGCCTATGCCGAAACAAGGCAAGGCTCGTGTCAAGCTGCTTCACTATGTCCAATCGTTTTCTCCCAATGATGATGTAACACCGGAGCTTGCCCACCGTATGGGAAAAGCGTGGATACGCAAAGCGTTCGGAGATAACGTCCAAGCCGTAATTGCTACCCACACGGACAAGGCTCACATACATAATCATGTGATCATCAACACCTACGGCGTTGACGGTCACAAGTACAACGATAATAAAAAAACTCTGTCGGAGATACGTGAGCACTCCGACAGGGTATGCCTTGCTTTTGGTATTCAGCCGATAATGAACAACAAGCATCTCGGCATGAGCTATAAGGAATGGGACGCACGGCGCAATGGTGCATCATGGAAAGAACAGATACGACGCGAGATAGATACTCTTGTACTGTCCTCCAAGAATTTCGACGAACTTGCCGCCGAGCTTGAAGCGAAGGGGTACGAAATAAAATATGGTGCTCATACCGCAGTCAGAGCTCCGGGACAGAAGCGTTTCACACGTTTGAGAACCATAGGCGATGATTACACTATCGAGAATATCAAGTCGCGTATCTTGTGGAAGGACGATCTGGGTAACGCTTCCCGCGAAGACGCATACAACAAGGGGCAAGTGCTGACTATCTGCTTTGCGGGAATTATCACGCAGCTTGCCAAGCGTATAATTGAAAAGAAAAAGGAAGAAAACAAACGCGATGAGAGTTTGCCGTTTTTGCCGAACAATGATCGTGATGTGTTTGCTCTGGGCGCACAACTCGCGCTTATCAACCGCTTGAAGATACATTCCATTGGTGAGCTTGATATGCGATCCGAAGAATTATCGGAGAAGATTACAAAGCTGACCGGTGAATTTAATGCCATCAATGTCCGTCACTCCGAACTTGATAAGCTGCTACAGCAGACAGATGTTTATGATGACCTGTCCGGTAGGGATAAGCTGTCTTTATCCGAGAAAATGCGCTTGCAGATAATTAAGCAGACGCTTTCCCGTCACGGCATCAGCGACAAGTCAGACATTGACCGTCTTACTGCCGAAAAGCGTGAACTCAACGAAAAAATAACAGCCCTCAAAACTGAGATTGAGGACTGTCATACTCTGCAAAAGGCATTCCAAGAAATAAAGGACACCTACAACGATATTTCAAAAGGTGACTATATCAGCAAACTTATCGAGAGAAACCGGCAGAAAGCTGAGGAGACATCGCAGAAAATGGGAACCGACAAGCAGAACTCCGAGACTTTGAGTCACGACAAAAGGAAGCCTAAGCTATGATTCGATTTATCATAGTGCTATCCATTTTATAACTGTGTTATGCCAAACCTTTATTTTCAATAGAATCCATTGACATAATACCGTAATAGTGGTATAATAATAATGGTAAGAGATTTTGGACACGGACTATCAGGAAAGGAGCGTGACGGCTATGTTAACATCTGTTAGCGGATATTATAACGGCTCACAAATTGTAATGGACGAACCCGTTGATATTTCTAAAGGGCAAAAAGTAATAATAACGCTTCTGAGCAGCGCACAAAATGTATCTGAAAAGCGTGAGATCGACCTTCATAAATATACCGGACGCGGCAAACAAATGTTCGACAGTAAATCCGGTGTTGATGACTATATCAAGGGGTTAAGGGAAAATGACAGAGTATAAGAAAATATTTCTCGACACGGCTCCTATCATCTACTTTCTTGACCAGACACCCGGATTTGGTGATACAGCGCTCCGAGTATTTGAAAGCATTGTCAAAAATAATAAGCCTATAATCACTTCTGTTATTACAGTCGAGGAATATCTTGTCTATCCTTATCAGAATAATATTCCCGAAAAGGAAACTGCATTTTTCGACTTCACAGGTGATCTCGGAATCAATATACTTCCAATAACACTTGATATTGCTAAAAAAGCTGCTATGATCCGTGCCAGATACAAACACTTCAAGGCAATGGACTCATTACAGCTCGCCACCGCCATAGAAAGCGGATGTGACTTGTTCCTTACCAACGATAACCAGTTAAAACAGTATTCTGAGATTAATTGTGTAACAGTCGAGGATTGGCAATAAACACTTTCTATATTTTGACTAATATGCGGCAAGCTGCATGATTTGAGCAGCTTGCCGTCTTTTAATATTTATCTTTTTTACCTTACGCGCCTTCATCGCTCATAAGAAACTAACAGGCTTTCCCGCCTATAATAAGCTTCACCCCTCATTATAACTTCATATTTGTATTATAACTCATTTTATGTTACAAGCACATTGAGGGTTTTAACAATAAGTCGGCTGTAAAAATCAATGATTGGTTTGCGTACAGCACAGGCTGGATAAAATTAGATCAAAGTCGTTAATTTCGGGTGTAACGCATTCTATCCGAAGAGAAATATGTGAATAATTACTAAAGTTTATTGTGATATTTTACAAATTCAAAAATATGATGTAACATTTTGCCATTCATGATCGTTAATAGTTATAGAAGCACAAAATCAATGTGCAAATCAAATACCCCTACACCCAACAAGCGCACAGGCTTTCGGGCTTGTGCGTTTGTTGGAACCCAAGCTAAAGATTTCCGAGCTTTTGACGATATAACATATAAGATTTATTGTTTTAAAACGCAATGACGCGTTTGTTAATATGAAAGGAGTATCATCATGAACGTAAAAGTAAACCTATCGACAGCCGCCAATCAATATAACACACCTACCCAGCCTATCGGCGCAAAATCAAAGCAGGACGGCTCGTTCCTCAATGTTGGCGATGAGACCACAAAAGTCGGCAAGCAGGATATGGGTACTTTCACAGAGCGCCTCGCGGAAGCCTTCAAGACCGATAATGCCGAGGTCATTCGCGCTCTTGATGAACTCTCGGATAGTGATAAAATGGAGATAGCGATGCGCTCGTATCTCCAGATGCAGGGTCGTGTCCACAGCGCGAAAAGCAAGGAAGAATCCGACATCAGACAGTTCAGCGCCTTGAAGGA
>JAGAWN010000290.1 GCA_017941355.1 Ruminiclostridium sp.
CATGCTGAAAGAACTGACTAACACGAAAACATACATCGTCTGCGGATACACGGATATGCGCAGATCGATAGACGGACTGGCTGCGATAGTGAAGCAGAACTACGGACTTGAACCGTGCTCCGGAAGTCTGTTTCTGTTCTGCGGGAAAAGGCGCGACAGAATGAAAGCTCTGCTGTGGGAAGGCGACGGATTTCTGCTTCTGTACAAGCGTTTGGATAACGGCAGTTTCAAATGGCCGCGAAATAATGCCGAAGCAAGACTGCTGACAAGTGAGCAATATCTGTGGCTGATGCAGGGGCTTTCAATCGATCAGCCCAAAGCGATCAGAGTCTCCGAAAAGCCTCGTGATGTTATCTGAAAGCAGTGAAAATATGTTTACATATTTCTCTCTTCCTAAAGTGCTCAAATGCGCATAAATACTGGACATTTCGACGATTTTATGGTATAATGGATACAGTAAAATCCGTTGGAAAGAAGGTGCATTTATGGATAGCATTGAATTTGAGAATCTCAGTCCGGAAGTTTTAAATTGAAGAACCCAGGATAGTTGCAAAGATCAAGGGTCTTGCAAAAATGATATGTCAGGGCGTAGATGCAGCAATAATCATCGTTTCGGCAAAGCTTGTTATCCCGAAGGAACTTGAAAAGTATATTACCATTCTTGAAATGGACTATCTCGGCAGCGGTGATATAAAAAAGTTATTAAAAAGTTTATTTGTGATAACGGCATGGATGATATTTCGGAAGAACTGCTTGAAGAGCTTTAAGAGATGATATTCACAATAAAGATACTGATACAATTCAAGCAGTAATAAAGGCATATCAAACAGCACCACCGCCTGAAGAAGCCAATACAGCTATGCTAAAAATAGTTTTACCTGAATTGCTTAGGAATAGCTGTGTTGTGTGCCGCGGGAGCTTGTAGTGGAGCCGAAAAGGAAGAAAAGGCTGTTCGGCGCGTGATCGCGACCTCGGTTACGTCTACCCCACTGACAACGTCAGCACTGTTGCCACTTGTCAAGGAAATATTAATCAGATTGTGATATTCCATAAAATTTAAGTTTCCCCAAAATTTCCCGTGATACCCCTCAAAGCGTTTATTCATGCGGCTTTCAAAATGAATGGGATTTTCAATTTTCCATCGCCTACAACTGGCTTATTTAAGGTGTTTTATTGAGTTTCGCGTTCAGTTTTTGGGGAAACTTAAATTAATTTTGCACTTGACATTGTCTCCTAAGAATGTTATAATATAAAAACAATTATCATCAAAGCTTTACACGCATATGTTTCTCCGATACGGGTGGGCAGAGTATGTTTACTGTGTTCACATCAGGCACACATAATTGCGCACTTTTAACATTTATGGTTGTTAGCTCAAGTGAATAACGTGCAAAATTAGTTTCACATTCACAATTAATATTCTACGAGGAGGGGCTATTATGAAAAAAGCACTGGCAATTTTACTGGCTTTATCACTGACAGCAGCTCTTGCTGCCTGCGGAAAGCAAGACGAGTCCTCGGACAAGTCCGATGCTGCAACAACAACTACTACAACAGCTGCGACCGATTCTCCGCAGGATTCAAAGGTATCTGATGAGTCATCTGATGTCGGAGAGGTGCTCGGTTCACTTGAGCCGGGTAAGTTATTCGTATTCCCACTTGAGGAGGGCGAGGAACAGGTGCTTCGTAACGTCCGTTTGGCAGGAAACCAAGCAGGCACGGCAGAATTTAACGAAAAGGATCCGACCGAACGTGTACGCTGCATTTTTATGCTTTCTGAATGGGTAGAGATCTACCCGGATACCGATGCCGAAAGCGGACTGAAATGCTGGGCGTTCAGGCATAAGGACGACCTTGCCTTTTATCTTGATAACACGCTTTCCGAGGAGACCGAGGGATTTGCTCAGATGCTTGAACTTAATAAAGATCCCGATGATGAAACGTTATCATGGGGCAGCTTTTATCTTAACCCTGAGGAATGTGAGGCAGGGCTTTACGACCTTGTATTCACATATAACGACAAACCTGTCGGAGCGCTCATCACTAAGTTCTATAACAATGATGAGTTAATGGAAAAGTCTGACGAAGAACTGGAAGAGCTTATGAAAGGTATAATATCATAAATTTATTTGTGTTCATGATCAACAGTTATGGTCATAGAACCCTATAAATATGACATTAGTATGCTGTTTCCTTGTTGTATATACGACATTCCACATGGTATAGCCTATTGGCGCACTTAAAAACCGTCCCGCACAAGTCATAATCAGAATTGTGGAACATACCACAACAGGCACAAACCCTATTGGAACTGAATAACCGCAAGCTCTCGGAAACGCTCTGTAAGCGTTTCTGAGGGCTTTTTCTTTTCAGCGGTTAGTTTTTCGCTCCGTAAGCTCAGACAGCGCTGCGTGGCTTTTCCGTTCGCCTGACGGTCAAGCTGAGGTCTGCTCGGTGATACCGTGACGGATTTCATACTCACGCACACGGCGGTAAAAGGTATTTGCCGACATACAGGCTCAAACATCATCTTTACTACAGTTGCCTCCGAGATATTCTGAAAACCGCATGAATAAACACTTTGAGTGGTTTCACGGAGATTTCTGCGGAAACTTAATTTCATACCCTATTGACAAACACTTGAATATGACTTATAATATTTATAGATTTCTTATTAGTATTCTAATTAGGCATTGCGAGGAGGACGCAGCTTTGAGAAAAAATAACGGTCATTTATCACTTGTGCTGCTTGGCGCAGCATTGATGTGCCTGTCGGGGTGCGGAACACCGTTTCACCGCTTTCTGTGACGGTACTGAGAATACATAGGCAATAAGATCAAAACGGAGGAATATACGAAATACCTATGAAAAGCAGAGAATTTCCCGACAACGCTTACTGCAAGCCGCCGGAAGAATACCTTGAAAGCTCCGGCAGTTCACATGGAAGAGTCGTCCGTTTCAACTACAAAACCAAAGATTATTTCGGAGATGATGACACCGTATATAACAAATACGCACTGGTGTATCTGCCGGATGGCTATGACGAGAACGATAACGGAAAAAGATACAATGTTCTGTATCTGATACACGGAGGTGCGTGTACGCCGGAATGGTATCTCGGCGGCGAAGGCAGTCAGACAGTTGTGACACATCTTCTGAACAGTATGATACGGAACAAGCTGATCGAACCTCTGATAGTCTGCGCGGTGAGCTGGCTTAATGAATACTGTGAGGATGCGGGCAGGAATTGTCTCAATTTCAGGTATGAACTTGTGAATGATATTATGCCGGAATTCGAGAAACGATACCGCACCTATGCCGAAAATACTGATGAGCAGGGCTTTGTGCAATCAAGAAAACACCGCGCTTTTTCGGGTTATTCTATGGGAGCGGTTGTGACCTGGAATATATTGGGGTATTGCCTCGATAAGTTCGCATATTTCATACCTATGAGCGGTGACTGTTGGGAACTTGGTACCACCGCCGGCGGCAGCAGCCCCGATGATACAGCCGCAGAGCTTGCGCGTGAGATCAGAAAAACCGGATATTCCATTGATGATCTCTGCGTTTATGCAGGCTGCGGGGATTCCGATATAGCAGAGCCTAATCTTACGCCGCAGATAGAAGCAATGAAGAAGCTGACCGACACTTTTATTTACTGCAATAACTTCCGTGACGGAAATCTTTATGAATGTATATGTCCCGGCTGCGGTCACGACCTGAAAACAGCAGTGCATATACTTTACAACGGACTGCCGAAAATGTTCGGATAATGCAGAAACTGTTGTTTACTCCTAAAATCAATTGAAAGGAACATAATAATGAACATCAACGAACCAGAAAAACTGCTTGACGCGATACGCACCAAAACACTCAAGACCGCAGAGCGAATCGGAAACAAGATTCCATATACTACCGAAAACGGTGTGTTTGATGATCTTACCGAAAAAAACATCTCATGGTGGACAAACGGATTTTGGGCAGGAATGCTGTGGCAGCTCTATGGGGCTTACGGTAATACCATTTTCCGAGACATTGCCGAATGGACAGAAAAGCAGCTCGACCGTGTGCTGCTTGACCCCATCGGTATGGATCACGACAGCGGCTTTCGCTGGCTGACGACGGCGGGAGCAAGCTATATCCTTACAGGATCGGAAATATCAAAGAACAGGCTTATCACCGCCGCGAATGATCTCGCCGGGAGGTTCAACCTCGCCGGAGGATTTATAAGAGCATGGAACGACAGCGGCGACGGCTCAGCGGCAGGATGGGCTATAATTGACTGCATGATGAATCTGCCGCTGCTTTACCGCGCAAGCGATATGCTTAATGACCCGCGTTTTCGTCTGATAGCTATGTGCCATGCCGATACCGCTATGACCGCCTTTGTGCGTGAAGATGGCTCGGTATGTCATATTGTGGAATTCGACCCGGATACGGGCAGACGGCTGATGAGCCGCGGCGGTCAGGGATACGGCCACGGCTCATCGTGGACGCGCGGTCAGGCATGGGGAATTTACGGCTTCACCCTGTCATATATGCACACGAATAAGTGTGAGTACCTCGATACCGCAGTTAAGATCGCCGACAGGTTCGTTTCACGCATACCCGCAAACGGCCTTGTTCCCGTTGACTTTGACCAGCCCGAAGCTCCCGCCTATGAGGATTCCACGGCGGCAGCGATAGCCGCCTGCGGACTGATCGAGCTTGCCAGATGTTCTGATGACCGGAAATATCACAGCGCGGCATTGGAGCTGTTGAACGCTCTTACCGAAAGTCGTCTCTGCCTTGACGGGAACTGTGACAACCTCCTGAAAAAATGCACAGCAGCGTATCACGACGAACAGCACGAATTTGCCATAATTTACGGTGACTACTTCTTCACCGAAGCAGTCGCGAAGCTTTGCGGAAAGGAAACATTTATATGGTAAGAAAAGAATGGCTGGCGCTTATGCTCAAAATAGCGGATCCTGTGCTGAACGCGCTTGCACAGCGCAGACTGCATGAAAAGCTGCCTGTGGAGAAGCCTGACCGCGCTATGTATGCGTGCCTTGAAGCTTTCGGACGTACACTTATGGGAATTGCTCCATGGTTGGAGCTTGACGGGCTTGCCGGAGAAGAAGCGGTTTTACAGCACAAATATCGTGAACTTGTCCGCGAGTGTATCGACGCTGCCACCGATCCCGCGTCTCCCGATCTCATGAACTTTTCAGAGGGCTACGGACAGGCGCTTGTCGATGCCGCTTTTCTGGCGCACGCTATAGTCCGCGCTCCGGAAACTCTGTGCAGAACTCTGAGCAGCCGAGTGAGGAACAACCTTGCTGATGCTCTCAGGGCGACACGAAAGTTTGAGCCGTTTCCGTCCAACTGGCTTTTCTTTTCGGCAATGACAGAGACTGCGCTGGCGCTGAAGGGAGAAGAATATGACGCTGCCCCCGTAGATCATGCTGTTCGTAAATTTGAGGAGTGGTACATCGGTGACGGAGCATACGGGGACGGAGAGAGGTTTCATTTCGATTACTACAACAGCTTTGTGATACATCCGATGTACACAGATATTGTGAGCTTTTTTGCGGAGAAGGACACGCATTACTCGGAACTGCTGCCGAATGTGCTGAATCGGGCTTCGCGCTGTGCAGCGGTGCTTGAGCGTATGATAGCTCCCGATGGCACATATCCGATAGTCGGGAGGTCGATATGCTATCGTTTCGGCGCTTTCCATGCTCTCGCTCATGCAGCACTTATCGGCAACCTGCCGGATAATGTAACTAACGCTCAGGTGCGCTGCGGACTGTCGGCAGTGATCGAAAGGACTGTTCAGGGCGGTATGTTCGATCGTGACGGTTTTCTCACTGCAGGCGTTTACGGAAGTCAGCCGTGTCTTGGAGAAGGATATATCTGTGTCGGCAGTCTGTACCTCTGTGAAGCAGTGTTTCTGCCGCTTGGGCTGCCGCCGGAGCATATATTCTGGACAGCCGCAGACGAAATGTGGACAAACAAAAAAGTCTGGACGGGAGTTGATATGCCCTGCGACCATGCCGAGGATTAAGTGAGCAGGATATGGCGAGAGCACTCAGTGATGCGGCAATATCGGTGTGCGTCCCGATAGGCTATCTCGGAAATATAAACGGCAAAGACGATATCGACATTGACTTTATGTACACATTCATTGATTTTGGTATGTATAATGTGATAAAGAAATGGCTGATGAACGATATCCCAAAAACTCCGGAACAAATAGCGGAGATTATGGGAGATATGATTTTCAGACAGGTATAAAAAGCACCGGGGCTGACCTATGACCCGGTGCTGTGATATCAATGCTTTTTTATGCCGTATATAAGGTCAATGGCCGATATTGCCACAACAATGACCCATATTGCGGCGCTTGTGACTGCCGTAAGCGGAACAAGCGTCAGCTTATCGCCCTTTGTTCCCACCATTATCAGAGTGTTCTGCAAGGCGGCGACGGAGAGAAGAGCGTCAATGAAATTTATCGAGCGAAGAAGTCTGACAAGGCAGTTGACGCTCTTTTTTCTTGTCCTGAGATTTATCGCAGCCATTGTCAGCTTATAGAAGGTGTATGCCGCCATTGCTATCGCCGGTATCATAGTCATATTGACCGGCTTTTCCTGCTTCACCATAAGTATTATCGGACCTATCATCGCAAGATTTATCGCAAGCATACAGACCGCAGCCGCAATATATGCCCTGCTGCGCCGTCCGGAGGCGCTTTCATCCGTCAGTCTTGCTCTCCTTATCCTGCTTTCCGAGAATATGACAGTGCCGCGCACCAATACGAGCAGTATGTAATAAACACATATGCTCCCGTGCCATACGGAGGAGTTTGCAAGTCCGAGAAATCCGTTGTAAAGCGCAAAGACGGTCGTTATAAGCAATGAGCCGAGTGAATTTAAGAAAGTTTTGACGTCATAGTCGGAACGCCACAGTGATAAAAATGCTTTCCAGTCCATTGTATTTATATCTTTCCTGTTAATATGATCTGAGCTGTTCAAGTATTTGTTATTATACCACATATCAACAGGAATTTCAAGGAAAATCAGGTGAAATGTACCGAAACGTTACACAATAAGAGGGGTGTCCAAATTGGACATACCCCGCTATGTGGGGTGAAACCTGACCCCATTGGCATACTTATAAAAGGAGTGAACGCTCCGGCCCCTCGGTGCAGACCGAACAGAAAAAGCGATTTAAGGCACGTTTGATATGGCGGTAGGGTCATCAAATGCATAAAATGCTC
>JAGAWN010000291.1 GCA_017941355.1 Ruminiclostridium sp.
AACGACTATTGGAACAACGACTGGTGGAATGACTACGACACAAATTACAATTGGTACACAACATCTTCGACCACTAAGCCGCCTGTAACAACGTCCTACGATTGGGACAGCTATTGGTACGACGATTGGGATAGTGACTACGGCTCGGATCACGGAAACAATAACTACTGGGATTATTCCAATGATTACAGCAATTGGGGAATTGATTTCAGCGACTATGATTATGATTATGATGATTACGGCGGCTATGATTATGACTATGATGATTACAGCAGCTATTTCGATGATTACTACTACTATGATACCGGAACAAGCGACTCATCTGATTGGTGGAGCTATCTTGACCCATACTGGAAGAAGAGCGACTGGACGTTTGAGGGCGACGGGCTTTGGAGCATAGAGGACCCGGATACCGGATATCTGTATATGTATGACGAAAGCGACGGATCATTCTACTGCATGGACGATGACGGCACGATCTATCAATATAACAAGAGGAATAACGATTGGAGCAGATTATAATGTTTTATCCGATTGGAGGTCAATAACATTATTATCTTTACAGGTGAAAATATGGATCAAAGTCAGATATTCAGAAAGAAAAGCATCGAAAAAATAACATCGCCGGAAAAGCTCGATGATTAGATAAGAGTAACTACACCGAGCGTGTGGATAACGCTTGCAGGGATCTTATTGCTTCTTATCGGCGCTTTTGTGTGTAGCTTTCGGTCGTCTTGATACAAAGCTGATCACCGGTGCGGTGTGCAGGGACGGCGGCTCACTCATAATATTTATTCCGGAGGAATACGTTCCGCAGATAAGCGTCGGAATGAATGTCACGGCAGACGAACGTAACTTTACTATTTCGGGGATCTCCGATCAGTCTTTCAGATCATTGATAAATTTGATCTTTACGCGCTCCATGCAGCAGGACTTGCTGTCGGGGATTTCGGTATAACGGTCAAAGCCGATACAGACCTTCCGGACGGAGCATATAAGGTAACAGTGACGCTCAAAAGATTTTCACCCATATCGTACATAATGAACTGACGGGGTGATAACATGGCGGATACTCAGATAAAAAAGCCCGTTACGGGCAAAGTCGCGAAGGTACCGGTCGTGATGCAGCTCGAAGCACTGGAATGTGGTGCGGCATCGCTTACGATGATACTCGTGTATTATGACAAGTGGATACCGCTGGAGCAGGTGCGTGAGGACTGCGGAGTTTCACGCGACGGCTCAAACGCGAAGAATATACTCCAAGCCGCGAGAAGCTACGGACTGACGGCAAAGGTATACAAGAAAAAGCCTGAAAAGCTGAAGGAAAGCGGAAAATTCCCCATGATCGTACATTGGGAATTCAATCATTTTATAGTGGTAAACGGCTTCAAAGGAAACAAGGGGTATATAAACGATCCCGCACGCGGAAGCGTAGTTATGCCTTATGAGCAGTTTGACGAGGGTTACACGGGCATTTGTCTGATGTTCGAGCCTACGGAGAACTTTGAGCCCTCCGGCAAACCGAAAAGTATATGGAAATTTGCGAAAAAGCGGCTGAAAGGGGCTTCGGTGGCGGTCATTTTCGTTACCGTGACCGCCCTGATCGGTTCTGTCACAGGTATCATTATGTCCGCTTTTTCGCGTGTTTTTTTGGACGAGCTTCTTTCCGGGAATAATCCGGATTGGCTTTATCCGTTCATAACAGGGCTTGCGGGATTATCGGCGGTGCAGCTTATATCCGCATGGATACAGGCGGTATATTCTCTTAAAATAAACGGCAAAATGGCTATCGTCGGCAGCATGACATATATGTGGAAGGTTCTTCGCCTGCCGATGAAATTCTTTTCACAGCGTCTTGCGGGCGATATACAGCAAAGACAAAATTCAAACGCGAGTATAGCCGGAAGCCTCGCCAATGCGGTAGCACCCCTTGTGCTTGAAACGGGTATGCTGATATTCTACCTTGTGGTAATGATACGGTATACGTCTATCGTTGACAAGTAGCATTTTTTCGCTGATGTCAATGTTTATCCAAGCGTAACATTTTTCGCTTATTTTCAATGATAAATGTGAACCCAATGAGGGAGATATAGTAGGTAGCATATACAAAACACATAATACTGCGCTGCTGTAAGGAGTTACTTGCATGGCATACAAAATACTGCTCGTTGAGGATAATCCTCACATCATGGAGATCAATGCTGAGACACTCAGAATGGAGAATTATGACATCATCGAAGCGCCGGACGGCAAGACCTGCCTGTCTGTATTACAGTTGCAGGACGTCGATCTTGCAATACTTGATATAATGCTGCCTGACGCGGACGGGCTGGAGCTGTGCCGGAAGATCAAGCAGGAATACGACATTCCGATCATCTTCCTTTCGGCTCTCGGTGAAAACCGGCAGATCATAGACGGACTTCGTGCAGGCGGCGACGACTATCTGCCGAAGCCCTATGATCTCGGCGTGCTGATTGCCCGTGTTGAAGCAAGGCTACGCGGCGCAAAGCGCAGAGATCGGTTTGTGTGCCGTGACGGGCTGAAGCTCGATACACTCTCAATGACCGGCTATTACGGAGAAAAAGACCTGCTCCTGACGCAGAAGGAATTTCTGCTTCTGCGGTTCCTGGCGGAGAAAGGGAATGAATACATTGCCCCGGACGAATTGTACCTGAAAATATGGGGCACACCTGCGGTCAATGACCGGAGTGCGCTTCATGCCACGATCTCAAGGGTGAATAAGAAGCTCGACGGCGTGAATGCGGGTATCAGAGTGAGCTACATTCGCGGAGAGGGATATGCGCTTGAAGAAATCTGACGCTTACAATTTTGTAAGTTTCGTTTTTCTGATAAAAATTTGTGTTATAATAAAGACAGCTTTTGAACTACTGCGATCAAAAGGAGAGGCGGATTATGGAAAAAATGTCTATACGCTATGTGATGAAAAAAGCGGTTCTCCCCATTATCGTAATACTTGTCATGGCTGTTTTTTTTGCCGTATTCTCAGGACGGTTCCTGTCCGATATACCGGAGATCAGGCATGAAGACGGCTTTGCGGATATACGGGGGTATGACTTCGATAAACAGGTATATAATCTTGTGAACAACTGGGACTACTACCCGGGAGCTCTGTACACGCCGGAGAATTTTGCCGATGCCGGAAATGCGCCGCAGCCCGATAATGCAGCAAAAGATATGCAGCTCGGAACATATCGTTTACGAATGCTTGCAAAACCGGATCAGTGGCTCAGCCTTTGCAGCTATTCCGTGGATTACGGTACGAGAGTGTTCCTCAATGGCGATGAGGTGCGCAATATAGGCTTTGTGTCGGCTGATCCCGCGGAAGCAGTTCCGAAGGTACGGTACATGACGATCCCGATGTACACGGGAGAAAGCGGAGAGATCGAACTCATATACCAGTATTCCAATTTCGTACATAATGAAGGCGGATTTATTCCGGCTACATATATCTCCGCACCGGAAAACATTGACGAATATCAGCGCGGTATAGCTTTCTGGTCACTGCTGATCGGGAGCGGACTGATATTTCTGATGTTTTGGTTACTGCTGTGCGCGTCAATACAGAAAAGCACCGAATACGCGGCACTTGCGCTGTGCTGTCTTGTGATCGCGCTTCGCAATCAGTTCTTTTACTCGGAGTATCTTCTTGACCCGGGCTATGATTTCTTCACGGAATACCGGCTTTTGGTACTTGATGCCTCTCTGATACCGGCAGCTGCGCTTTTTCTGCTGTGTGCGTTTTTTCCGAAAGCCGTCGGAAAGAAGATACCCATATCACTGGCGGGAGTTTTTGCGGTACTGACGGCGCTGCACTGGATACTTGACGCAAAGGAGCTTGTGGCGCTGTGCCATGTCTGCTATTATGTATGTGCGCCGTTCCTTCTTTGGTGTATTTTCTGTCTGTGCAGGTATTACATAAAGGTGCGAAGACCCGAATATATGGAGCTTATCAGCCTTACCGCCGTGTGCATTTTTATCGTCATGCTCATCAGAGAGGGTCTGTCGGCGGGCAGCGTGCAGAGCGTAGCGCATTTCGGGCTTACGCCGTTTACAATGGTAGTGTGCGTGATGCTTCTCGCTATCGTCATCAACGGCAGGATAAAACGTCAGATTCTCGCGCTTGAGAAAGTAAAGCAGCAGAACCGTCTTCTTGAACAGACCAACGATATGAACCGCGATTTCCTGCGAATGGTGGCGCACGAGCTGAAAACGCCGCTCGCCGTTATCTCCGGATATGCCCAGTTGATAACACGTCAGACGGAAACCGGCGGTCAGAACGGCAAAACCGCCGAGCGCCTGCACACGATACGCAGCGAAGGGGACAGGCTCGGCACGATCGTTACGGGACTTATGGACTATACCTACAACAAGCCTCACGAAGCGAAAATAGGATCAGTCGATGTAACGGAGCTTATGAACTCGGTTTCGGCGGTCATGTCTCCGGTATGCGAAAAGAAACATAACACGCTCACAGTAAGCGCACGATGCGAGAATAACGTCAGGGGCAACAGGGAGCTGCTCCTGCAGGTGCTCATAAACCTGATCGCAAACTCCTGCCACTATACGGAAAACGGAATAAATCCCTATTTGCATAGTGTTGGTTTTTAGTGTATAATCTGTGTATACCAACACAGAGGAGAAACTATATGAAACACCAGTCAGATAGGTATAAGTCACGACAAGTAACACCGTGGGATAT
>JAGAWN010000292.1 GCA_017941355.1 Ruminiclostridium sp.
CGCACAGAGCAGGAAAAGCTTACGGAACGCTCGGTGTCTGCCGATACGATGCAGACCATACTTGACAGAATCGAAAACACGGATTTCCGACTCACCGAGTATGATGATGTTATGACAAGGAGCTTCATAGAGCAGATAACTGTGATAGACAAGCATACGATAAAAATACAATTCAAGGGTGGTTATGAGACTGTACAGACCCTTGATTGACATAGATGAAGCGGCAGCCGTCAGAAATGACGGCCGTTTGCTATTTCCTCAAAAATCTTGACAGACAGATTTATTGGTGGTATAATAAGAGAGTAAACAGATGGGAGTGAGCGCAATGGGCAAAAATATAGTTAAAGTAAAGCTTGATATTATATTCAAGAAGCTTTTCGAGGACAAGAATAACGAGGATTTGTTGCATGACTTCCTGTCGAGCCTGCTCGATATACCTTACGACGATATAAAGCAGATAGTAATACAGAATTCGGAGATACTTCCGGATTCCATAACCGGCAAGTTCAGCCGACTGGATCTCCGTATGAGCGTCGATAACAGGCTTGTAAACTGCGAGCTTCAGATATCCTGGGAAGAAGCTTACGCCGACCGCTCGGTGTTTTATTGGGCGAAGCTCTACACCGGAGAACTAAAGAGCGGAGAAGAATACGACAAGCTGAAGCAGACGATATCTATAAACATCATCAATTTCAATATGTTTGAGACACCGGACTTTCACTCAGTGTTCAAGCTGATCGACCCGAAAACCGGGACACAGCTCACTGATAAGTGTGCGATACACTTCTTTGAGCTAAAAAAGATAAACAAGCAAGTCAACAAAAATAACCGCAAGGAGCTGTGGCTTCAGCTCATAAATGCGGAAAGTGAGGAGGAGCTTGATATGTTACAGCAGACAAATGTCCAGCCGATACAGAAGGCTGTTATGATCATACATCAGATGAGTGATGACGAAAAGATACAGGAACTTGCCCGTCTCCGCGAGAAGGCTCTTCACGATGAGGCATCAGCATTGAGTTCGGCGAGGAAAGAGGGTGAAGCAGTCGGACGAGCAGAGGAACGTGCATCGGCAATGGAAAGAATGCGTAAAGACGGGTTTTCTGAGGAACAAATAAAAAAATACTTTCCCGATTGAGAAAGTATGATTTGCTTTGTCACAACAAGCAGATGCTGACGGACATATAGAACAGCTGTGTCCATTATAGTTACAAGTTAGGCGGACATCGGTATTTCCGATAGATTAAATATCGGATAGCGAAAAAATCTAAAATGGATACCAAACACAAAACAGACAAATCCGAACCATTACGGCTCGGATTTGTTTGTTTTTTATTCGGGAAAAGCAAACTTCGGTGTTGTAATACCGATAAACAGATAAAGATACAATGTGACCACATAGTATGAATTCCATAGCAGAGCATAAAACTCTCCCGACAGATATTACTCTGTCGGGAGAGTCTTTCTGTTATCCGGATGTTTTACTTTGCCTTGGCAGTTACGAGATCGCTCTTGTAAACCTTAGTCCATTTACCGTTCACATATGCTCTTACGGCAAACTTATACGACTTTCCGGGCTTTGCGCCGGATAATGTCAGCGTCAGCTTCTTTGTCATCTTGACGAGTTTCCACTCACCGTCAACGCGCTTGTATATACCGTACTTTGTCGCGTTATTGACTTCCGACCATTTCAGCGTGATCTTGCTGTCCTTAACAGACGCTTTAAGCACAGGCTTATAGCAGACCTTAACTTTGATCTGATACGAATCAGCCTTTGTTGTAAGCTTTCCGCCGACCTTTGCGCGAACCATAAACTTATATGTCTTGTTATTAGTCAGCTTGTTGACGGTCAGAGCGGTCTTGCTTGTGGTCTTGAGTTTTACCCATTTGCCATCCTTGACGTAATAAACATTATAGCTTGTCGCTCCCGAAACCACATCCCAAGTGAGTTTAACGCTGCTACCATCAAATGTCGTAGAAATACCGGGAATATACTCACTGTCATTTACGACTATCACATAGTCAGAAGCGTGTGAGAACGGAATATCAGCTGTTCCGTCGGGCTTTATAAGCGCGCTTGCCATAAATTCGGTTTGTTTCGTTGTAGGATTGTAATAATACAGGTTTGCGTACTTGCCCGCATTCTCCTTTTGCATATCTATCGTGAGCGTTGCTTTAAATCCGAACTCGCCGCTGTGATTAAGGCTTATCAGGACTGTGGTATTCCCGTTCGCGACCCCATTCACAACATCATTAGGTATATCAGCCTTTCCGACAGTCACACCAAGGTCTATGTTTCCAACCGAATTTGTGACATCCTTACCGTTGATCGTCCACTTGATACCGTTGCCCATATCAAGCACAACATTAACATCCTTGCCCTTTATCTTGTTTATCAGTGTTTCGGGAACTATGGTCGTGCCACCCATATCAACGGTTATGGTCTCGCCGTCTTTTGCGTCCGAGATCTTGCTTACTATGTTATCCCAGCCGCTTGCGCCGTTCTCGCCCTCTATCTTAGGGCCTTGTGTATTATTTGTCTTATTATTGGTGTTATCGGATGTAGTTACAGGCGGATCTGCAATTATAATAGGTTTCTGTCCGCGTAAGTTCTTACCACATTTATCGCATATTCCGTCGTTATTTGCATCAGTGTGAACGCAAGTAGAGGGGCCAACTACGAAATTGGTAGCAGCATTGCACTTTGCGCAAACATCCGCCTCGCCATAATCGCCGAGTGCAATATGAATGGGATTAGTACCGGTACCGAGAAATGATTGATGATTGCCCTCGCTGAAATAGCCCGTCAGATGTCTTGTAAAGCTATGGCTTTCACTACCTATTTTCTCATTGCACTTTTTACACTTTATATTGTGACCATTGCTGCCGTTGTTTATATATACAAGCTCGCCGTCGTGCTTACAGGAAGAATCGCCGCCCTCGCTTGTGGTGATCGTCTTGGGATAGTTGCTGCTGTCCTCGATCATCACTTTGAACTCATCGGAAAACAGGCTGCCGCTCTCAGGGATCGTATCGGTGTTCATAACGGTCTCGATCTGGAACGAAACACTGTCACCTACTTTAAGACCGTTGACCTCCTGCTGTCCGGTATACGGGCTTATTTCTACTACCTGTGTCTCGCCGTCCTCCAGCAGAGGAATATTATATTTCAAAACACCCTCGCCGCTGCCCGTTTCTGAGCCTTCGCCCTGTCTCCATACCCAGGAATAGGCGTTGCTGCCCATTCCATCAAGTGCATCGGGCTTTAAGGGGCCATTAAGCGTCATACCAAGACCGTTGATGCCCTCGGCGGTTGTGCCGTCCTTGAGCGTGGCTTTCAGATAGCCTTCGAGGAAATATACGGCATTCTCGTCACTTATATCCTCCTCAGCCGTGAAATTAACGGTAACGGGGAGGTATTTCTTTCCGTTCAAGTCGGTCGTGGGTTTGCCTATTGATACACTCGTTATATGGGTTTTGTAATTATTCGGGTTAAAAGCCAGCACACTCATAGGCATAATAGTAAATACCATACATAACACGATAAATACTGCTGACAGCCGCTTCCACAATTTGTGCTTTTTAGAGTTCATTCCTTTTTTCTCCGTTAGTAAGATTGTTTTGATTATTTCCATTCTTTTTTGAAATAATGTATTTACAAAGACCCGTCCGTAAAGAAAGAGTCATGCTGCCTTTTTGTCGCTGTTGAACTTCTGCTGTATCTCATTGAGCTCATCCACCTGCTTCTTGTATATATGGCACATTATCCGCCATACGATGAAGTAGGAAACGAGCATCATCCCGCTCATTATCAGCAGTTCGGCCAGATCGGCGAACCAGCCGAGTATATACGATACAGGCAGGAACACCGCAAATACCACACCGAGATGGCTTGCCATTACGCGCAGCAGGCTCCATTCTTCCATTTCATAGAATGTCATTCCCGCGCATCCCGCAAAACCGATCAGTCCCGAAAGGAATGACTGAATGAGAAGTGCCTCTACCTCGCCTCCGAAGATTTCCAGCGCTTTCTGTGATACAATGGGACCGCTTCCGCCGAATACCGAATCAAACAGAAACGCGATCAGATTGCCTATCGCTATGCCGAGCAGGAAACCTATGCCCGCCCGTTTGAGTGTTCTTTTTAACATCGTATCACTCCTTTCCCGAAAGCTTTCTGCGTACTGCCGGTATGCAGCGGCGCGAAGCCCATGTCTCCATACCGCCCCTGAGCTCTATGCGCAGCGTCCCCGACAGTGTGAAGTCATAGCGCACGACCTTTGCGAGGTTTACTATCTCGTACCTCGATATCCTCACAAACCGCTTCGGGTCGAGCGAGGTCTCGATGCTGTTCAGAGGCTGACGTGCCGTGAAGCGGTCGTTCTCCGTTATCACGTTCACGGTCTTCCCCTCGACCGTGAGCAGGACTATATCGCCTACAGGAACCACGTCGGTGACGTTCCCGACGCTCACGGATATGGTATCGGCGCCGCCCGAGTTTATCCTGTCGATAAGCGCGGATACCTCGTTGTCATTCTCCGACGCTCTGACAGTAACGTCAATGCTGTCGAGCGTCTCGTCCTTTTCAAATGTTACGTTTATCTTCTTCATGTATTCTCATCGCCTTTTTCCTGTATGGGTGTGTGCATTTTCCGTTTGTCTGCCCGTAAAGACAGTCGGCGCAGCCCGTGTCTCTGCTCTCCGCTAGCTTGCACCAGTGCTGGTGAGGGTGTTCGGTCTTGGTGTGGCACTCCCTGCACACAAACAGCGGACATTCTGCGAAAATAGGTTCGTCCTTCCGCATTTCCCGTCTCTCCGTTTAATTTGTTTTATCGAGCATTTTTATAAATTCGCTGACATTTGTATCGCAGTCATACGCCTTCAGAAACTCCGCGACCTTTGACGGCTCGCTCATTGCCGCCATAAGCTCCGCGCTCATAGCTTCATTGTTCAGTATCTCGCATATCAGCTCTTCCGCTGTCCTGCTCATAAGTATTATCTCCTTCCGTGACGTTGGTTATCGCCCTAATGCCATTATATATGCCCCGTTTCGTGAAGTCAATACTTTTGGAACAAGCGGTAGGTCATACGGCGCAAACGGCTTATTGCAGCCTGCATTGCAGCTCCCGTATAAGGTCGGCCGCTTCGTCGTACATAAAATCGGATATAAGCTTTTTTGTCTCGGCAAGCTTTTCCCTATCCCCGTCCCCGAACGGAAAGCCCCTCAGAGCCGTCCATGATGATTATAGGGAACTTATCCGCTGAAAAGAAAAAGGCTCAGAAAGTGTTCTCCGAGCCGGGTGTTCAAATCAATATTGTTACAGCAAAGACAGTATCATTCAGTTCTGCTCCGACAGACCAGCCGAGCCTGACACATAACAGCTTCACGACATACAACCCCAGTCCGCTGCCGCCTGCCGTCCGTGCATCCATACGGTAGAACGGCTCGAACACTCTGTCAACATCGAGTGATGTGCTGTCCGCAATGGTGTTGGATACACATAATACCACACAATCACCGTCCTGTTTCAGCTTAACGCCGAAGCTGTCAGCGGTATACTTCTGTGCATTGGACATAAGGTTGTTTAGTATCCGTGTCAGACAATGTAGATCGGTATGTATTAGGATACCGTCGTCAATATCAAAATCGGTTTTTATGTTTCGCTCTGCTATCCATGAATGCTGTTCAAGTACCGTTTCGGTCAGAAAATTGCTGAGATTGACTTCTTCAAGTTGCAGTTCATCATTGTTGTTCTCGATTTTTGTCAGCTCGAAAAACTCATCGGAAAGCGCTTTGAGATACTGATTTTTCTGCATGGCAATACCGAGATATTCTGCATTCTTATCGGACAGCTCACCGCTTTTCTCGATCATTTGCAGGTAGCCGAGCGAAGCCGTGAGCGGTGTGCGGAAGTCGTGAGATATCCCTGTAATGACTGTTCCGAGCTGTTTTTGACGTTCCTCATATTCCGCACCGAGCTGCCGTTGAATGTCGGAATGCTCATTGATCTTTACAGCAAGCTCAACTAAATCTTTATCAAAATCCGTGACCTTAACAGGCTGATTATAGTCACTGTCTTTCAGCTTTTCAAGCTCCTGCGAGAAATGACGGATATTGCGTTTCAGCGAGATATATTTCCACAGCAGTACGCACAAAATGACAAGGAGGCACACGCAAGTTGTTCCGAGCAGAATTTCCATAGCGTGTACCTCCTTTCTTTATGTTAACTTATGCGGTTCAAGGTCAAATTTCTTTTTCAGCGTGAAATGACCGATCAGATAATATATCGCGCAGGAAACGACTGCCGATACAATGACCTTTACCACGAACTCCGAGGTTATCTCATCGCCAAGCATCATACACTGTCCGACGAAAAGAAACGATAACGGAGAATGTGCAGAATGCAGCAGCGCTTCTCTGTCAGTCTCGTCAATCATCAGCAGCATAGCACTGAACAGCGGGAAAAATGAACCCTGCTGCAGAAAAGGACTCAGAAATACAACACAAAACATAGCCCTTAAACAAAGTATGGAATAGAGCATCAGCCGTGTCATGACCTGTGGACCGCAGTCGCTCAGAATGGTTGTGACGGCCGCTGCAGCAAGGAATATGAGCAAACAGGGCATAAAGGTGATCGCCCTGCCAAAAATGATCTGGTGCGGTCTGAATCCCGCCATGATCTCGTACACCTGTATTCTTTCGAAATAGCAGTAGCTTATCACGCTGACCGGCATAAATAAGATAACAAACAATGCCATAGTTCCGGACTGCGAGAACATTTTCGCCGGATCCTGACCAAGCCGTAATCCGAATATGATCGTCAGAACAGCGACTATGAATATGGCGGTCAGCGAAACGATCTGTTGCTTCATGATAAACATTTGTGACTTGATGATATTATTCATGTCTGCCGCCTGCCTTTTCGAGATAATAGTCCTCTAAGTTCTGACCTTCCTCATTCAGCTTTGTGATGACAAGCCCCGAATCGGTCAGCGTTTTTGAGATGTGCAGAATCTCGCCGAGCCTTTCAAAAATTTGTATCTCCTCTCCGTGAATGACCTTGTAATCGTGAATGGACAACTTATCTTCGAGGACTGCCGCCGTTTTGTTGATGTCGTCTGTCCGCAGAGCAATATGACCTCTGCATTTGACAAGCAGTTCCTCACGGCTTAGGTTCTCGACAAGTCTGCCGTGACTGATGATCGAAAAATCGGTGCAAAGCTCGGACAACTCCGACAGAAGGTGACTTGAAATCAGCACAGTCACGCCCCATTCCTCCTGCATCCGCTTGATAAGCTGACGAACTTCCACAATACCCTCCGGATCAAGCCCGTTCACAGGCTCGTCCAGCACCATGATCTCGGGCTTTGGCAGAAGTGCCATACCGATACCGAGCCGCTGTTTCATACCAAGAGAGAATTTATTGGCACGCTTTTTGCCCGTGTTTGCAAGCCCGACAAGCTCCAATATCTCATCAATGCGCTTTTCATCGGGATAGCCCCGAAGATAGCGGATATACTCCAAATTCTGACGGGCTGTCATTGAGCCTGCAATGATCGGCTGTTCGATCATAAAACTCATTCTTGCACGGGAATCGTCAAGATTATCAGGACTGCCGAACAGCTCCAGTTCCCCTTTCGTCGGAAAGAATAATCCGGCAAGAATTTTCATGATCGTAGTCTTGCCTGCGCCGTTCGGACCGATCAGCCCGCAGATATGTCCGCGCTCCACGGTCAGACTGAAATCGTGCAGGACTTCCTGCTTTTTGTAGGACTTGCAGAGTCCTCTCATAGCGATCACGCTATTTCCCATAGCGCCGCCCCCTTTCGGTTTCGTTACTACCATTCTAACAGCCGAAGGTAAAGAAAAGGTTAAGCGAATGGTAAAGAAACCGTTAAATTACAAGCCGATAGCCCATTCCCCAGACTGTTTCGATATACTCGTTATCAGGATCGAGCTTTTTGAGTTTCTGACGGATATTGCTCATGTGGACTTTTACCGTGTTATCGTCGGTGAGATAGTTCTCTCCCCACACGCTTTCAA
>JAGAWN010000293.1 GCA_017941355.1 Ruminiclostridium sp.
AAACTTTTAGTTTCTCCCGTATCAGGGTCTTTTATGGTCACTCTTGTATCCTGAGCAGTAATCTCTACCTGCTCATTGAACAGCCTGCGCAGGTTTCTGTATGTTTTTTGTAAATTCTCTGTTGCTATTATATCTGACAGGGATTTGGTTTTTTCATTTTTATTGTCGGCGGGCTGTGCGTTATCGTCCGCTGTTCCCTGCTCCTCTGCCGCCGCATTATTGCCGGTCTGAGCAGCTTCCGGCAGAGTAAAGTCCGGAACGGGACCCGGCGCGTTATACGGAACCGGCGGGATATCCGGCGGAGCGGGGATATTGCTCTCCGCAGGCTGATCCGCAATTTCGCCTGCCGATGCCCCGATCACGGTATGCGCGCCGGTTACCGGGATATTCCGTTCCTCTGAACCGACCGATGCGCGGCTTCCCGTATTTGCAGCTGTTTTTGCGATCTGAGTTCTGTTCTTGTTAGTTTTCTCTGGCATTTTAAGTTCCTCCTCAGAACTGGATTATCCCGGTATCTTCATTCAAAAGACCGGAAACAGGAGTCTCACCCTCAAGCACAGGGGCGATCATATCTATCGCTTCATAGACCGTCGCTTCGGCAATTCCGAGTGTCGCGGTTATCATTCTTATGATCTTCGCGTGATCTGCCTGTTCGTCAAGCACCATTGCCGTGCTGAAATAGAAATATCCGTCGGCTTCGGCAATTCCGAAGCAGCCCACAGACAGGTATTTGTTGAGATACGGCAGCACCGCGAGAACATCTGCGGTCTGCGCCGCGTCAAGTCCCGATCTCACCGTGAACATTATGAACAGCACAGTGCTGTCCTCCGTCAGATGCTCGACCGACACATTGCAGTCCTCGGGAGCGTTCTGTGCGCCGTACTCGGACACAAGCACCTGCCTGTCCCCGAACATTTCAGCCGAGACAGTCATTCCCGCTTCGGTAAAAAATCTTTCAAGCTCTGTTATCAGTGCGTTATCCCATGCCTTGCTCATCTGTCAGTCCTCCTTGTCTATCTCTGCGAGAAGTGCGTCCGCGTCCTCGCCGTTCAGATAACGGAAAATATACTCTCCCGCGTTGAAAGCCGCGTTCTCCGCAAGTTCCAGCGTTTTTCCGAGCATTCCGGTAAACACCGCGGCTTCTGTCTCCTCGTCAAACACCGAACCCTGCGCGAAAAGCACGGAACCGGAGTCCTCGAACAGTCTCAGGCTTCCGAGAATGATGTAGGGATTGATCCTGCCGATGAGGCGGTTTATGTCGCCGAACTTTTCCGCCGGCACTCCGTTGAACAGGAATATCAGTATCTCCGCGCAAAACATTCCGTTCTCCAGCGGCATAAACGTGAATCTGTAGCCTATGTCGTCCTCCCCGCCGAACGGCGATGCCGCGGAGCAGACAAGCACCGGTCCTTCCTCGGTCTCCTCTATCTCCGCGCCCGTCAGCCTTTCGGCAGCCGCTTCGGCGATGAATCTCTCGTATTCCCTTATTGCATTTGCGTCCATACCTGTTTTCCTCCGTCATTACCGTATTATTGTCAGCCGGCAGTCATATCCCGAGATACCCGAAATCGCTGTCAGTAAGTATCTTGCCGTATTTTGAGAAGTTCAGCTTCACTGCCTCGACTATGTGCCGGTTGCATATCCCGCTCCCCTCCGCCGCAGCGAGATATGCCGCGTTGGTGAGGATCTCCTTGATATTGCTGCCCGACAGCTCGAAGTTGTCGGCAAAAAACTCAAAATCTATCTGCTCGTCAGTCCGCGCTCCCGCCGGAAGTATCTTCTTCCACAGCATAAGCCGCACCTGCGGCGTGGGGAACGCGAAGTTTATCATAAACTTTATGCGGCGCTTGAACGCGTCGTCAATATTGTTTGCGTAGTTTGTGGCGAGGATCGTTATGCCCTCGTAATCCTCCAGCTTCTGCAGCAGGAAAGCGGTATCGGCGTTGGCGTAGCGGTCATTGGAATCTTTCACCTCCGAACGCTTTGCGAACATGGAATCCGCTTCATCGAAGAAAAGCATCGCGTTTATGTTCTTCGCCTTGTTGAACAGCGCGGAGATGTTCTTCTGCGTCTCGCCTATGTATTTGCTGGAAAGCTGCGAAAGGTCTATGCGGTAAACGTCCAGTCCCAGATCGTTCGCCATTACCTGCACCGCCATTGTCTTTCCCGTTCCGGGAGAGCCGTAAAACAGCGCGCAAAGCCCTCTGCCGTAAGGCGACTTTTTCCGGAATCCCCAGTCCTCGTTCACAACGCTCCTGTAGCGTACCTGATCGCAGATCATCTTCATCTTCCGCTTCTGATCGTCTCCGATCACCAGATCGTCCCATGTGAACACAGCGTTTATCCGTGCAGCGTAGGTGCCGAGCGGATTTACCGACTGCTGACGAACGCTTTCAGAGATGATCGCTCCGGTTATCCCGCAGCCGCGGGCTTCCGCGATGTCTCCGGCTGTCTGTGCCGCAGTACGGATACCGGCGGGGGTAAGAATGTACTGATTTGCCGCAGCCGATGTTTCCTCAGCTCCGGGGAGATACCTGTCCCAGAATCGCTTTCTCTCGTTTGCGGTAAGCATAGGCACCTCCGCGCACATGAACTGTATCTCGCTGCCCGCAAATGTCTCGTCCTTTTCCGGAGTCACCCAGAAGAAGAAGCCGAACACATTCATTATGCAGTCCGCGGCGCGCTTCACCTTGTCGGCAAGCGGCGAGCGCCTTGTTCCGCCCTCACCGTCGGATTCGGTAAGTACCGCGTCCAGTGTGAAGCACGGTACCGCACCCAGCAGTTTGCACTCGGTATAAAGCTTGTCTATGCTGTGCGGAAGATCGTCCGTCCCCGACATTATCAGCTTGTACAGATCCGTATCCAGCAGGTTCAGCCCCAGCCCGTTCACCGCTCTCCCGGCGCTGTAGCGTCTGCCTGTACCGGTGGGACCGTAAAGGTTCAGCACCAGCTTTGTTCCCTCGGCAAATGCCTTGTTGAGAAATACGCCGTTCACAAAACCGAAAAGACTCTCTCTGACCGGAACAAGCTTCTCAGGCTCAAAATGCGGATACACCCGGCAATACTCTTTCAGTGAAGAGTCTATATCGTTCGTGCCGAGGATATACGACGCGGCACGGGCGCTCAGAGTAAGTCTCTGAGCACTGGCTCCCCTGTCATCGCGGACGCGTGTGCCGCCGCACAGGAACCTGCACAGCGGAGATGACCCGTCGAGTGTTCCCGCGTAGCCGCCGCCGTTTCCGGAAATGTAGCCGTACAGCTTTGCCGCAAGCCACTTCGTCGGGTAGTAATCGGCGGAATTGTTGTGAAAGTAAGTATATACAGCCTCGTACTTCCTGTCGTACTCAACGGACAGGGCAAGCAGCATAGCGAACCGTTCATATTCGTTCAGCCCGAACTTCTCGCAGACTATATCGAACCTCGATACGAAGCCCTGCTGCATGATGCCGCGGCGTCTGCGGGATTCTATGTGATAATAGGCGTTGTCGAGCTGCTCCGACGCTTCCTCGGTCAGTCCGGCAGACACCGTCCTGCGCCTGCCGGACAGCAGCAGTTCCCCGAGATCCGACGACGACACCGAAAGTCCCAGTGCGTAGCCGGTTTCCTCACGCTTCGGGAATTCCTCGTTCACGAACCCCTTTGCTCCCGTCACCAGCGTAAAGCACAGGTCAAGATACGCGAACAGATCCTCCAGCACCTCACGGTCGTCGGTGTAAGGCTTCAGAACGTCACCGAAGTCGAAGAACGCATCGTACAGAGTGTTTACTTCCATAGAGCCTCCGTTATCCGAAATACCTGAATCCGACTATGGCGGTATCACGCGTTACGGGAGCGCTGCCGCGGAATCTGTCGAGTTCAGCCTCCAGCCTGCTTATCGTCTCGTCGAGAGCATAAACCTCGCCGCTTATACTGTTCACGGTATTGACAAGTCTCTCCATCGTATATACGCTGCCGTTCTCGTCGCTCATCTGCGAAACGCCGAAGGAAGTGAACATGACCGTGTTCCCCTGTGTGAGCCGGATAGTGTTCTCCTCAAAGGATATCCCCCTCATCTGTCCCAGGTTGAACGGCACATTCGCCTTGTCCAGCATGAACTCCTCGCCCGCTCTCTTTATGAGAAGCGGCGGCATTCCCGCATTGACATACTTCATAATACCGGTTTTAAGATCTATCTCCGCGATCACCACGGCTGAGGTGAGTCCCCGGTCTTTCTTCGCAATGCTGCAAAGCTGGTTGTTCACTTCAAACGCGGCTTTCGACGGCGAGAATCCCATTTTCGTGAAGCTCTTTATGTATGTTACCGCAAGGATAGAGAATATCATGGACGCAAGATCGTCACCGAGCGATTCACCGAACAGTATGCAGATACGGTTTGTGTCGCTGAAGAAATAGTTGCTGTAGCTGCACCTGTTGAACGTGGTATGCTTGAGGCTCGAACAAAGATCCATATCCGTGCGCTCCGGGAAAGCGGGGTATGTAGTCTCGGTGGAGACCGTTCCTCTTATCTGGCTCGCAACATCAAGGTCGATACGCAGACGCTCCTCCTCGGAGGTCTTTACTTCAAGATTCCTGGTGTAGTCTATGACGCGCTGAGCAAGCGAGTTGAAATCATCGGCTATCCCCTGCAGCTCGTCATTGGTATGTATCTCGGTGATCGGCTTGTATGTCAGCGCGTTCTCGTCCGCGACAAACTCCCTTATATACTTTGACAGGATATTTACCGGATTCACGATACTGATTTTCATAAACAGGATCACTGCAATACTGAACAGTACCAGAGAGACAGTAGATACTATAAGCACAATACTGTGGTGCTGAACGACCTCAAAAAGTATCTGCCGGAAAGTTTTTTCCGCAATAGCGACCCCGGCTACAGAACCGTCCGAATATTCGACAGGAGCAACAGCATAAAAAGATATACCGCTGTTCGTAAAGGTTTTCCTTTCTTCGACCAGAGTCTCACCGGTTTCGTAAACCTTCTTTATAACATCAAAAAGCGGCGTTTCCCCCAGTTCATATCCGAGGTCGTGTTTCGCTTCGTCACCGTCCTCAAAATCCATAACAACAAACAGATCGTTAAGCAATTCACCGTTATCGTCAACGACCGCCTTATATAGACACAAGCTTTTGATATTTGACAGCTGTCTTATGCTGTACATTCCGAGATATGTCATTTCAAAATATTCGTCCGGTCCGTCAGCCAGCCAGCTGTCGATATTTTCACCGCCGTTCCCGTAGCTTCCCATAAGTTCTCCAAGCCTTCTTACATCAAGATCTATGATCTGTTCGTAATTAATGTCTGAACGCACCGTTTCGGAAGCCCTGTTCACAACGTCATACAAATACTCACGGGTACTCTTTATTGCTTCCTCCATATTCACGTTCAGTATGGTCACCTGAACGGAAATAACACCTATCAGCTGCATTATCAGCATGATGATTATTACTTTTTTATTAAGTGTGCTTTTTACTCTTCCCTTTACGCTCAAATCAACCACCTCACAGGAACTCCCGCACGCATATCACCGGAGATCAAGATATTTTTTTTCATTTTCGTCCGCAGTTCCCGCAAGGCAGCGGTCACATCTGAAAACATACTGCTTTGCCGCCGCGTCGTTGCGGTCGAATTTAAGCAGCTCGATGAAGTACGAACGTGCTTCAAGATAACTGCCTTTCAGGAACAGGTCAACACCCGTCTCAAAGAACAGTCTGCTTCGCATCTTGCTGTATTTCGTTTCCGCAAGATCGCCGTCGAATATATCATAGATATCTTCCGGATCCTCGGAAGCCGGATGCAGGATCTTTCCGAGCCGCCGGCTGTTGTAGCTTTTCCGGAAGTCTTTCACAAGAAAAGCCGCGCTGCTCGTCGCAAGTATGCGGGAATTGAAGCTCTCCGCAGCTTCACTGAGTTTTACGGCGGTATCCATGATTTCCGACACGACCAACGGCATTTCAAAATTTCTGTATCCTACAGTACCGACGCAGATAGTTCCGTAGTCTATCCCTATGCCGATACCTCGGAAAATGGACTTGCGCTCCTCAAGCTTCGACTCCTGACAGATCGTCACCGCGCACTGCAGCGCATTGTCACAGTTGTCCCCGAACATTGCGGAGATCCCTGTGCGGGTAATGCACAGCAGCTTCCCGCCATGCTTTTCAAGAGCGTTCCCCACGTCCTCGGCGAGCATATTTATCACGCCGATAAGTCCCGCGTCCTTGTTATGTGAAACTTTCTCGCGGAAGAAAGTTCCCGTGACATTCATTACCACGGATTCTTTCTTTTCCGCCATAAGCTTCTCTGTTTCTGTATCGTCAGCCCTGGCGCTGACGCCGGCTTTGTTGTTCATTCTTTCATACCTTTCAGATTATCACGGCACCATGATATTTGTTGTTCCCGGGTTGGTTATCTGTATGACCCCGCCCCAGTTGCACATAAGCTTGCAGTTATTGTTAAGCGCTGGCTGACCGCCGATAAGCACCGTCGGACTTCCCGGGACCCACGGCGCGGTTATCACCGGAATACACGGACACGGTGTAAGTACGCCCATTGCCGCAGCCGTAGCGGAAGCTACCGTCGGGTTCGCCAGCGACGAACACATTCCGAACGGCATGACGTTCACCATAGGCTTGTTGTCCATGATATTCGCCAACGGCATTGTTGTTATCGTCTTGTTGAGCGGGAGAACGTTGAACACAGCCGGTGCCATTCCGAACGAACACGCCAGCATTGCTCCGCCGCATACCGCAAATGCCATTTTCGACAGCCTCCCAGTAAGAGCCGATGTTACAGCTCGGTCTTGATGTAGTTTGACCCTGTGAGCGGTATCTCTTTCAGGACCGGCTTTTCGCTTCCCGGCTCCGTCATCTCACAGATCAGCGCATTTCCGGAGGAGCCGCCGAAAAACAGCGTGAACTCCCCTTCCGCGTCCGCCGCGCACTCCGACACCGGTGCTATCACCGTGCCGAGCTTCGGGTAATCCGCCGTCAGTCCGCCGTCCGTCAGATACTCCGAGCGTTCCTCGTCACCGGCAGCGATTATCCGCAGATACTCGCCTTTCCCGTCGGGAGCCGTTATTTTCAGCAGCTTTCCGACTATGTTCACACCGGGAGCATGGTAGATCCCGATCTCCGTGCAGCCCGCCTTTACATCGCTCAGCAGCTTGTACGCAGCGGCTTTGTCCTGCGAATATATCCGTATCAGCGCCCCTGCGGGAGCCTTTCCATCGATCCGCAGCATATCCGGCGGCACCGGGTACAGGCGGTTCGGGATCAGCCGTATCGTGACATTTTCCGCCTTTCCCGCGCTTACTTTAAGATGCACCTCGGAGCGGGCATAAGTGCCGCCCTCCGCAATAAGCGTGTATTCGCCCTCCGGCAGATCCGTGAACAGATGCATACCGTCGGACTTTTTGATCGGCGGCTTCTGCCCCTCTATCCATACCCTCGCGCTGCTGCCCCTGACGGGTGCGCCTGTAAGGTCGTCCGTAAGCCGCACCGCCGCCGAAAGCTTCATTACCATACGCACCGACGGCGAACCGATCAGTTCCATTCAGCACACACCCCTTTAATCGTCTTCCCGTTTTTCTTTCTGACCGATAATAAACTCTGTCTCGGTAACTCTTGTTATCTTCGTGATACGCTCGGATTCGATCTCCACCGGGTAAACCTTGTAGAACAGCGACAGCTTATAGGGCTTATCCGGGATATTCCAGATACGGTGCTTTTCCTCGTTTTCAAGTTCCAGCATCTCTATCCTCGGCAGGAACTTCATCTCCGAGAACGCCTTGCCGTAAAGCTCCGGTCGCATAGTCGAATTGCCTTCCATTATCTGCATTACCCGTCCCAGCATCTTCGCCTCCTCCAGCGCACGGAATCTGATATCGCTGGAGGAATAGGCGGTTATCATATAGTAGAGATCCAGATACATCGACGGGCTTCGCATCTTGTCGCTGCCCACGGCGATCCTCTCGGTAGCGTCGATGTCGTTGTTCCTGCGTATGTCGTAAAGGCACAGCCCAAGCATAGCGTCCCCCTTGTCCGAGGGGTGGCAGATGCTAATCCCCTCCGTTCCGGGAATGATATCCGGAACCATTCCCTCACGGAGCAGCTTCACCAGCGCATCACTGATATCGGAAACTATGTTGTAATTCGCCATTTTTCCAAACCTCCTGCCGTCAGTTCATCTGAACCGTTTCTATCTCCGGCTCTGCGGTGGTATCCGAGATAAGTTCTCCCGATTCGGAGTATGTCTTGCCCTTGTCGTACTTGCCGAGTTTGAAAGTTCCCTCGTATTTGAGTTTGCCGCTTTTGTAGAACTCGCGTCCGTCACCGTCATATACGCCGGTGTAGAAACCGCCGTCATACATCAGCACGCCCTTTGAGTCGAACAGCTTGCCGCTGCCGTGGTACTGTCCGCGGTAGAATTCTCCGTCATAGACGAGACTGCCCTTTTCGTAAAGCTTGCCCTTGCCGTCATACTCGCCGTTGTTGAAACCGCCGTCATAGATCAGCACGCCGGTTTTCTCGTCATACAGCTTGCCCTTGCCGCTGTAAATGCCGTTGTCGATACCGCCGTAGTATATGAGAGTCTTGCCGTCCTCCGAATAAACGGAAGCCGTGCCTACGCTTATCTTGCCGTCCTCGCCTATCTGACCGGACGCTGTGACCTTTCCCGCAGCGTCATAGAACGTTCCCTCGCCGAAGCGCTCGCCGTTCTTGAAACCGCCCTCATATACCAGCACGCCGTTTTCGTACTGCTTGCCCTGACCCTCGTACTTGTTCTCCGCGAAATCTCCGTCATATATCAGCGCTCCGGAACTGTCGTAGCTCTTGCCCTTGCCGTTCCGGCTGCCGCCCTTGAACTCGCCCTCATACTGCTTCTTTCCGGTAGAGGTATCGTACAGTTCGCCGCTGCCGTCGTACTGACCGTTCGCGAAGCTGCCGGAGTACAGAAGCGCTCCGCCGCTGCCGTAAAGCTTTCCGGTGCCGCTGTAAACGCCGGCCTTGAACTCGCCGTCATAGATAAGCTTGCCGGTCTTGCCGTCGTACTGCTTTCCGGTCCCCTCATAAATGCCGTTCTTTACTTCGCCGTTGTAGATAAGCTTTCCGTTTTTGTCGTAAATGCTGGTGGTGCCGCTTACAACGGATCCGCCGGAGACTGTTCCCTCCATTGAAACATCGCCGTTGCCGTCAAAGTATGTACCCTGACCCTGAGGCTTTCCGTCCGTGAAATCGCCCTCATACAGCAGCTTTCCGCCGCTGTACAGCTTGCCCTTGCCGTTGTACTTGTTATTGGAGAACTGCCCGTCGTAAACGAGCTGCTTGTTTTCGTAGAGTTTGCCGCTGCCCTCATATCTGCCGTCGGAGAAGCTGCCCTCATAGATCAGCACACCGCCGTTGTCGTACTGCTTGCCGGAACCGTTATAGCTGCCGCCCTTGAATTCGCCGTCATAGATCAGCACGCCGCCGTTGTTGTACAGCTTGCCGGAACCCTCATAGCTGCCGTCCTTGAAATCGCCGGTGTAGATAAGCGTACCCGCGGAGTTGTACTGCTTGCCGGAGCCGTTGTATTTTCCGTCCTTGAATTCTCCGTCGTATATCATAACGCCGGGCTTGCCGTTGTATTCCTTTCCGGAGCCGTCATAGATACCGTTCTTGACATCACCGGAGTAGATCAGATATCCCGCGTTGTCGTAGATGTTGGTGGTGCCGCTGACAACTCCGCCGCCGGAAACCTTGCCCTCCATTGCGACTTCACCATTGTCATCGTAATAAGTACCCTGACCCTGCGGATTGCCGTTCACAAAGTTGCCCTCATAATAGAGGTTTCCGTCCTTGTACAGCTTGCCGCTGCCGTTGTAGAGATCGTTCGAGAACTCGCCCTCATACAGCAGATCTCCGTTCTTGTAAAGCTTTCCGGTGCCGTTATAATGACCGTCGGTGAGATCGCCCTCATATAGCTTGTCGCCGTTTCGGTAAACTATGCCCTTGCCGGTTTTCTGACCGTCCTTGAATTCGCCGTCATACGCAAGCTCTCCGTTGTCGTACAGCTTGCCGCTGCCGTTGTAGATGCCCTCGGTGAAGCTTCCGTCGTAGAGTATAACGCCGTTCTCGTAAAGCTTGCCGTTCCCGTTATACACGCCCGCGGTGAACATACCGTCATATACAACATCGCCGGTAACGCTGTCGTAAAGCACGCCCTTGCCGTCGTACCTGCTGTCGGTGATACCTCCGACATACAGCAGACCGCCGTTGTCGTCGAACAGTGTCGTGGTACCGTCAACAACATCGCCGTTTCCGAGAGTTCCGTCGGAAAGCACCGCGCCTGTTTCATCATAAAACGTTCCTGTGCCTATGGGTCTGCCCATGGAGAAACCGCCGCTGTAGCAGAGAGTCCCGTTCCTGTACAGAAGTCCGGTTCCGTTGTAGAGCGAATCGGTAAATCCGCCGCTATATACAAGCTCTCCGTTCTCATAAAGCTTGCCGTTGCCGTTGTACTTGCCGTTCACGAAATCCCCGACATAGCGCAGCCCATGCTCGTCCATCTGAGTGCCGTAGCCGTTGAAGCTGCCGTTGTAGAACGCGCCGTCATAGACCAGCATACCGTTATCATACAGCTTGCCGTTGCCGGAATAGGTATTTGCCTTGAAATCCCCGCTGTAAACTATCTTTCCGCTTTCCTTGTCGTAGAGGTCACCCTTGCCTTCATACTCATTGTTATGGAAACTTCCGTTATAGATCAGAATCCCGGTATTTGCCGAATACTCCTTGCCGGTGCCGTTGTAAGCGCCGTTCTCGAAGCTGCCGTCATACAGGACTCCGCCCTCCTCGTCGTAGAGTCTGCCTGTGCCGTTGTACAGACCGCTGAGAAACTGTCCGCTGTACATGATCCTGCCGGAACTGAAATAGCGCGTCCCGTCGCCGTCGAATGTATTGGCGGTGAAGTTTCCGGTGTATTCCACATTTCCGTTCGGATAGTAAAGCTTGCCGTAGCCGGAATACTCGCCGTTCTGAAAGTTGCCGGTATAGACGAGATTCCCGTCGTAGCCGTAAAGTGTCCCCTCACCCTCGACGCTTCCGTTTTCCAGCCTGCCCTCATACAGCATGGTCTCAAGCTTCACGGTATCGTAAAGCTGCACTTTTCCGGTGTAGCCCGCCGCGTCCTCGCTGTTGACCCACATCGACTTTGTGAACCACATACTGATTATCCACGGGAGACCGAACCTTACAAACAGGATAGCCAGCAGGATAAGGATAATTATTACCGCATATACCAGCTTCTTCGCCACAAACCGGTCGCCGATCACGAAATACTGACTGACGGCGTTGGGCTTGGCGGTCAGATCCTTGGCTTCCTTCTTGATATCTGTCGCTACTTTGCTTACGATGTTCTGAGGATTGAGCTTCCTCATTATCATACGGAAGAAAAGCATCACAGGCGTTACGAATATTCGTTCCACCTTGCGCAGAAACAGTCTGAATGCACCGAACAAATCAAACATAGTTTAAATCACCTGTTCTTATCTATAATAACAGTCCCTATCCTGTCAAAGTTCGGGGACTTCTTATTCGAGCTTCCCGAAGTGTTGATCGTGAACACAAGATACACCACAGCCGCCGCCAGCAGCAGGAACATAACGACCCTCTTGATAACAGACCACAACTTCTTCAGCCTGTTCCATATCCTGAACCATATCGACTTCGGTTCCTCGCTGCCGGCATCACGCTCGGTAAGCTTCGACATCATCATGTAGTATCTGCTGTAAAACTCGATGATATCGGTTTTCATAAGCTCCGGCATTTCGTTGAAGAACGCGATCAGTTCGTCCGGCACCTTGCGTTCAAGTTCCCTTGCGAACATTATCCGCATCAGCCGCTCGACCTTGCGCATGGGATCACATTCCCTCGTTGAAGAAATGTCGTCAATGGCGTAGTTGAAGCTTACAGTGAGGTCATTGGAGACTATTATGCTGCTCTCGTCAAGGCACCTGTCCAAAAAGTACCCCGGGATATCGAGCAGGACTACCCGTTCGAGGATCCTCCTGCACAGCTCCAGCCGCTCCGCAAGCGGCATAGCCTCCATGTCCAGCTTTTCCGACAGTCTTACTCCCTGCGTGAATCTCATGACTATGCACAGGGTATCCTTGTATATGAAGTGTTCTATGTAATCCGTAAAAACCGACGGATTCACGGTTTCCGAAAGCCACCTTACAAGCTCCGGAAATAGCATCTTGTTCTTTATGCTTATTATGCGGCAGAAGCCGCCGTTTACCGGATCGTCACAGATATAGCAGTCATACTCGCCGGTAGTTTTCTGCACACTCGATACAGTGTATTCATGCCCGTAGGTATAGATGACCAACAGCCTCCGCCCCCTTTCTTATCCAATTTGTATTATCCGCGCACAACAACCATTATAGACGCCTTGACTTCCGGATATACCGCGCTTTGTGCAATAACCTCGTAAACTCCCTCAACGTTCGGCGCTGTGTACTTGCCGTTGGCGTCGATCTCTCCGCCGGTTGCGGGAGATACCGTCCAGCGCACGGTCTTGTTGGTCATATTGCTGCAAACCGCTTCGAGATACTTTGTCTCTCTGGGACGTATCACAAGCGAATTGGGCTTGATCGTGATCTTCATGCTGCTCTTTTCGGCGACCTTCTCGCTGACATCGCGTATAGCCGTCCATTTAACGTCCGCGTAATCCTCAAGCACCGTAGATCTGGTAAGAACTCCGATCACGAAGCTTCCCTTTGAGGGGTCAAGCTTTGCCGCAAGCTCGTACTGTGCCTCTCCCTCGCGGAATATCCCGGAACTGCCGTAGATCGTACCGCTGTCGGTAACGGAGCCCAGCACTATCGTTACGCTTCCGAGCCCGAGACCGTGATAGATCTCTTCGGAGTAGAACACCTTGTTCTTGAGACTGCCGGAATTCAGGTTCACGCGGCAGATACCGCTCGCTACCTCAACGCCCTTTTCCGACGGACCGCTTTTCTCGCTCTGAGTGTTTTCCTGCACGGTCATAAGCTGCCCCGCGGCACCCCGTCTGCTGCGCAGAAGCGCGCTCATCAGCATATTGCTCGCCACATACTGGTTGAAAGGAACGTTCTCTATGGTGTCTATTATGGACGATCCGACAGAGTTCACCAGCATTATCCTCGCAAGATAAAGGCGCTGACCCACCGTGTTGCGCAGTTCGGTGTCCATGCTGTGATCGTAGCTGTCGTTCACTATCGCGTCGTAAGTTTCGTCGTCTGTGATCTTCACCGATGAAGCTCCGCTTAAAACGCCCTCGGCAGGGCTTTTGTCATAAGCCAAGCGGAATGTCAGCGCGTCGGGCGTCGCGGTACCCTCCGTATCGTTCACATTGCCGGATACAAGATCAAATTCGAGCGTGTATCTGCCGGTTTTCTCAAACAGCGTTTCATCAAAGTTCACCTTTATGACCGAACCGCCGTCCGGCACGGTATTCAGGCAGACAAGCTGTATGTCGTATGAAAACGCCGCGAACTGGTGCGAATAGGTCTCGATCTCGACACGGAACTTGAAAGGCGAATCCGGCTTTACGAATTTCGGCACAACATGACGTATCTTGACATTACCGTTCCAGAACACTGTCACAGACTGCTCGTAAAGCATATCCGTGCGTGCAATGCTGTCGTCCGGCTCGCTGGAAGTCAGGTAAAGGTTATAGCCCTCCTTTATGCGGTCTGCGTTGCCTGCCGCGCTCTCGTTGGCTATGTTGTGGGAGCTGCCTTTCTCGCCCTCGCTGTATTCGATGCAGAGATACACATAAGCCTTTGAGCCGCCGCTTATCGCAGCGTCATAACCGCTGAGCATCGAAAGCTTCTTGGTCACCGGCATATCCACCACGATCTCACGTCCGGTGGTATCGAACGCCAGACCGCTCTCCACCGAGATCGTCATGTCGTCAACGCGGACAACGTTGAGTCCGCTTACCACACCTATACCGTGTACAAGACGGTTTACAAGCCTGCGCTTGTCGTTCATATACTTCTGCTCGAAGTTGAAATCCTCAACGCTGAGCAGTTTTCCGTAAAAATATTTGTTTCTTTCAAAAGGATAGAGCTGTGTATTTTTCATATTTCCGTAAGACCGGACGGGTCTTCCTCCTTAATGATAGTGATTGCCTGAGGTCATTGACGATCCCGCTACTTTCCGAGAACCGAGAACGTTATGCGTGATCTTCCGTCGAGAGCGGCATTCCCGGGCTTTCCGAGATAGCTGTTTATACCGAGGTACGAATACTGCCCGAGGAAGATGTAGGGTTCAAGAACTTTGAGTTCAAAATCCACCGTTACCGGCATCATCTCCCGTGCTATCCGCCACAGAATGTCTATGTCGGCATTGTTTTTTATCACCTCGCTCCGTACAAGCACGAATATCTTGTACGGGTCGTTTCCGTACATCGGAAGCAGCGACTGCTCATACTCCTGTGTTCCGGCATACTCACGGAGCATGACATTTTCGATTATGAAGGGCTTTTCACCGGTATATAGTTCTATCGCGCGGGACAGGCTCTCGCGCGTCCCCCTGCCGCGGTAGAGACTGAGCGCCGACATCAGCAGTTTCCGCAGCTTTTCCTCGTCCCAGACCGAGGTGTCCGAAATATCCATCCACTCCGCGAGCCATGTCAGAAATCCGCTTTCCGCACATTCCGGGTCAAACCTGTCGGCGATCGTGTCTATCTCGTCCTCTATCTCCTGATACAAGGTCTGGAAGATACCGAGATAACGCTCCAGAAAATGAGTCTCCGAATCGCTTTTCCTGTATATCTGCGGGAGCCTTTCTATCCACGACTCGGCGGGCAGATACACCCGTATATCCTTTATGACGGCAGGGCTGCCGCTGATACCGAACACCTCTGTATATACCCACAGATAGCGTCCGCTCACATCGTGCAGCAGAGAGTCTCTCGCTCCCGTCACCCGCTTTTTCTCGAACACGGCAAGCATTTCTTTCATCTCATCGAGATTTATGCTTGTATCACCGAAAACCTCGTCTGTCGTGAACTGCGCACCCTTATACACAAACTCTTTCTTGTCGGTCGCGTAAACCGTGACTCTCAGTTCGTCCGCCGAGCAGTTCTCGGTGTTTATAAGGAGCCTGTGCCAGACGGTTCCCCGGTCGCCGGAATCAAACACTCTCGTCATAAAGCGTCCGATGCCGGATATCCTGTCGGACGCAAATCTGAGCCGGTTGCCGTCAACCGTCATATTCTCGTATTTTCCGCGTTCAAAATCGTAGGCATTGTTCACAATGAAGTATTTCATTTTTTCGCTCATTGCCCGTTCGTCTCCGATCTCACAAGTTTATCATTATATCTATATCCGTAAGATATGCAGCCACATTTCCCGCAAGCAGCAAATCTCCCTCACGGGTGCGTTCCGCGTTGCTTCCCTCCGCCTGCATGGTCAGAACATTCACCGACAGCACGCACTCCAGCCTGTCGATACGTTCGTACAGCCTGCTGTAGATGATATTCGCTCCGAACTCGTCCCTCACCGAGCGGAAGAAGTCCTCCACCGCACCGCGCACCGCCTCACGCGGGGACGAGTAGCTGCGGGATACGGTAACGTCCGCATATACCGAGATCTCCGCGTATTCCGGACGCACTATCCTGAACCGCGAGCCAAGCATTCTGCGCGGTTCCAGCGCCGCAAGTATGTTCTTTATGTACCGCTCCGAGGGAACTCCCATGCCGCTGCGGGAATAAGGCTTCACCACCACCGACGTGAGCAGTCCGGAGCCTGTCTCACTGCCGATAACGCTGCACTTCTCGATCCTCAGCCCCTGAGTGCCGCTGACGCATTTTTCGCAGTCCTCGTCGGTAACTATCGTTTCGGTGGTTTTAAGCAGCTTCTGCGCTCTGAGAAAGCACTCTCCGACAGTTTCCTCGTTCCTGCCTCCTACCGAGGCGCGGAGATTCTCCACGATTATCTCGTCCCGGTCAAACCCGCTGATCTCGTTTATCTTGCCGCGCGTAACGCAGCCGCCGGAGCCTTTCGTGAGCGAATATCCGATTATAAGTATCTCGCCCTCCGGGGCAATGCCGCGTATGCAGTCTCCGAAAATGACCGTTCCGCTGTCGGAGTCGAGAACATACACAAAATCATCTGTCCCCGCGGAAGAGAAATCCCGCACTTTCCGCCAGTTCACATATCTGCCGCTGCCGTCCGGAAGTTCCGTCATTATTGCAAAAGTTTCATATTCAAGTTCATCGGTATCGAAATCGTACTTCTGAAACGGAAGTCCCGTTCCGAACCCCGCCGCGCCGTTTGCAACAAAGTCCGGATCCGTGTTCACAACCCGTATCCCTGCCGAAAAAGCTCCGCCGGGGATCCTGCATATCACCTCTCCGGTCTCGGTGTCGATCCGCTTCTCAAAATTTTTCACCGGCACATACAGTCCGTCGCCGTCCAGCATGAACACCGCTGTGTTCCCCGTGACCGCAAGCTGCGTGAACAGCCGTACTTCCTCGCCCGGCGGAAGATCGGTGTACTCCGACTTCGTTTCCCTCTGCGTCACCGGCAGCAGGTTGAAATATATGTTCTTTATCACCGGGAGCGCGTCATACTCTCCCCCCGAAACGGTGAACCGTATGAAATACGCGCTGTGACCGGCTATTTCGCATTTCCCGTGAGGTCTGTCATGGCTGAACAGTATCTTCCCGGAAAACAGGAATCCATAGGTCTCGTCCTTTCGCTTCACCCGCCGCCAGTTCACGCCGTCAAAATACTCCATCGTCATATCCGTCAGCGGTATGAAGCTTTCGGGATCGGTAAGCGGGTTTCTGCCTACACCCTCATCGTTTGTGACATCAAAATGTATCGTGTGGACTTCGTTTTCGGCAAGCGGTTTGTCGAAGCCTATGTAAAACACACCCGCGCTGTATCTGTCAAACGGCAGTATATGCAGATTTCCGCCGAAGTAGAACTGCTCATGCTCTATGACATTCATATCTCCGCCGTAATCGCAGACGCACACATCTATCGCGGAAGCGGAAATATATGTTCTTCTGTCCGCTTCAAAGCAGATATCCCCGGCGTACAGCTTTGTTCCCTTCACCGCGGTTATGTCGTTCTCATACAGCACCGAAACATCTGTGACCGACGGCACTTTCGTCTGCCGCGTCAGTCCCAGAAGCTTCATGTATTTTCCGATGTTTTCGGGACCTATCTTGTTTATGTAATACTGCTGACTCTCCTTAAGCCACGCAAACATCTCAAGCATGGTGATACCGGGGTCGTGATAGTTGAAATCAGTCCACCCGGGATATATGCTTGCAATGGTATTGCGCGCGTTTTCAAGGATATCGTCAAAATATTCGTTGTCAAGGTTTATATCCGGCAGCACTGTTTCACCCCCGTATCTTCTTCATTATTCCGGAGTCACCGTAATATCGTGTTCGCCGCTCTCCGGCAGTATGTAGCTGTACTGTCCTATGGTGTCGCCGTCGATCTCACGCAGACCGCCCGCGCCCGCGACATACATCGTGATATACAGATGACGTATATACACCACATTTTTCAGCCGCAGCAGTGCGCTTCTTATCTGCTGCTCGTTCGGCACCATGCCAAGTCTCCATACGTTGTCGCCGTCGGTGCCGGAGAAAGACGCGAAGTAATCTCCGAGACAGCGCTCTACGTTCCGCTTCAGTTCAAAAATTCCGTTGATGCCGACAGTTTTTATCTCCGCACGCACATTGATCTTCACAAAAGTCGGCTCCGTTATATACAGGCTTTCAGCGGAAACTATGCTTCCGGGCAGCCTGTCATGCAGGTAGTTCAGGATATCTCCCCGGATCCTGCTGAATTCGGAATGAGGCTTTTTAAGCACCACCAGCGTTACCGCGCCGCGCTCCCTGCCGCCGGACGCGTTTCTGCCGCTTACACAGCGGACTTTTCTTATGCACCGCGAGGCATTGAATGTAAGACTCTCAATATCCCTCGCGGTCACAGCCTTTCCCTGTGTGCGGAGCATTACCGCGCAGCGGCGCATCGCCTCCCGGACAGTCTCCGTGTCACAGCCGCCGTAGAAACGCTTGGGGTTCGTGACCCCGGAAACGAATCCGTAGGAGCGTTCAAGGCTCGTTATCCCGCCGGCTTCGACATTGGTACGCTCGCCGCCGCCTGTCGTGTAGATCACCCTTATGTTGCCGACATCGGACACGGCGGGGATCTTACCCTTGCGTCCGTTGCCGAACATAATCTTTCCCGCGCTGCGGTCAATGGTGTAGCAGCGGGAATCGCTGTCCGCGGTCACGAAGGAATTCACCTCCGTCCACTTCACCCAGATCTCGGAGTCCATACCGCCGTTTCCGGTGACGCGGATTATTCTTCCCTGCTTCTCCAGCTCCTCCGCTTCGCCCGCGGTTATTTCCGCGAACTCGTTGACGTACAGTTCAAAATCCAGCACGTCCTGACCGGCAAGCGTGAACTCCGCGTTCTCGCTGTGAATATTCATTGCGAAGAATTCCTCGTTGTGGCTGTCGGTATTGACCGCGCGGACGGAATTCATGTATATGTGTTTAAGGATCGGGAACCCGCACTTCTTTGACCTGTACGCGCCCCCGGTATCGCTGACCGCTACCCAGTACAGCTCCTCACCGAACAGCCGTGTTCTGCGGAAGCCGTGATTGTCGAGGAACACCGTGAGTCCGACTTTGGTGAAATTCTCGGTCTCGTCCGCAAGGTTCATAGGCTTCCAGCCCTTGTCGGTAAGATACCGCCAGCCAAGCTTCGAGCGGTGAGAAAGCGGATCCTCCTCGATATCCCAGAGTATGCGCATGGGACCGTTATCCGGCGGCTGCGAGAAGCCGAGATACAGTGTGCGTTCAGCCGCTCCCGCGCTGCGAAACGGAGCGAAACCCTCGTGATCGGCGGCGTCCGCCGGATCATAGCGCTGTTCCTCGATGTTGTTGTACGAGGTGATGTCCGTTACCCGGCAGCCGCTCATTTCATAGTGATAATCAAACGAGATGTTCCGAATAACGGGCGAAAGATACCAGCCGCGGGTCTTGTACAGATTGGCGGCTTTAAGCACTCTTGCGCGGATATAGCAGGCGCTGTGTGCTCCCGCAAAAGTCTCGGTCATATCCTCCGGACAGGTGAAGGTTATGCTCTTGAACGAACTCTTTACTCCCTGAACGATGTTGAACAGATCGGAGTATCTGCTGTCCGGGAACAGCCTGCTCCAGCCGCTGCCGTTGAAGTATTCCCAGATCACCGAGGTGATCTCGATATAGTAGTTTTTGGCTTCCTTGAAATCGCTCTTGTTAGCCACCCATTTCCAGTTTATACCGTCGGTCTCCTGCTGATTCTCGATGGGGACTTCCTCTATATCCATATCGAAGCTGAGAGTTACCGACGCGCCGCGCTTTCCCAGCACCTCACCGCTGCCGAAATAAACCTCGCTGAAAAGCTGGAAACGCTCCCCGAACGGGTAGAACCGGTTTATATCGTACTCCACGTTTCCGTCGGTAACGCAGTCCGGAATTATCGTCTTACCGGCAGGCAGAGCATTGACCGCAGAGAATCTGAAACCCGTCAGCTCCGCCGCCTTTTTCAGAGTCACACGGATATTGAAACCCTCTTCGTCCGCAGCCACCGGGGGAAGTCCCGGCTTTTTGAACAGCAGCAGTTCATCTCCTCTCGAACGCACGTCGGAGAAATGCACATATCCGTTCTCTTCACCGGCGTAATACTCGATGTCCGCGGTATTGCCGTCGGCAAGCATACCGACAGCGGCAGAGTCGGCTGCATTGCCGCCCATGCGGCTGAAACGCAGGCAGATCTCTCCCTCGGTGCGGATATCGAACGCGTAGGGGTGCGCGATCCGCAGGACATGACTTTGCAGATTCACAGGCGGAAGATCGAACATCAGATTCTTTTCCTGCGTGAAGTTCTCATATTCTCCGATAAAATCATCACTGTCGTCCGCGCAGAACACTTTTTCGATGCGAGCGGGAGACACGAGAATGTCATCGCAGGTCTCAAAGTGCATGGTGTCGTCCTCCGAAACATACGACGACAGCACCGCGCCCTTTCCCACAGGCGTGCTTCCCACATCGTCGGCGGAAAGAGTGAAGCTCACATACCCCTGCGACGGAGAAGCCGGCAGCAGTGTGGCGTTCGCCATATTGTAAAAAGCAATACGGTTTTTCAGCGGCGTGCCGTTCACCTTTTTCAGAGTGCCGGCAAGCATTTCCGCATAGGTGAGCGCAAGCACAGCCGCAATGTCGGGATTTCCGGTATCCATGTTCCACTCCGGCGTATAGCTTGCGGAGCGTTCTTTCATCTGTGCGACTATATCTTCTTTTGTCCGATTGTCAACCTTAACAAGATCCATAGCTTTTATGCTTTCCGTAATTATCAGTATTATATCCGTTCATCAGCGGTTTGTATCGCCGTAGCCCTCATTTATGTAGAAAGGATAAACGAGGTTGAAAGGGTTGTTTGTGGAGCGGACCACATAGCTTACGTTTATCAGCAGCTTCCCGGACTCGTCCGGCGCCGGGGCAACGTCGGCTTCTATATCCTTTATCCTCGGCTCCCACATGATAAGCGCGTTCTCCACCTCATGCTTCATCAGCATAAGTGTGGTGTAATCCGAAACGCTGAACACGAAGGAATTGATCGCGCAGCCGAAATCGGGCGTCATGGGGCGCTCCCCGGGAGTAGTTCCCAGGATTATCCGCACCGACTCCTCGATATCCTCCTCATTGGAGGAAGTGCGCACCCTGCCGGTGTTCGGGTCAACGCATACCGGGAATTTGAACCCGGTGCCGAGAAAATCCTTGTCATACATGACCGGCTGCTCCTTTCAGGCTTAAATGCCGTCAGTTTATCTTGACCATTGCGCCTTTTATTTCCGTAATGGCGCTGGACTGCGATTTGAAAGACGCGTTCGCTTTGATCTCCACGTTTGTTCCCTCGATCTTAGCCGAGGTGCCTTTTGCGTGGAAAGTCTGATCCGCTTTCGCTTCCACTGTTCCGGAGGAAAGGGAGACTTTCTTCCCGCTGCCGTCGAGAACGGCTTTGGCTCCGCCCGCGTCAAGTGTTATCTTCTTCTCCGCCTTTATGGCTATCTCTCCGCTTTTGGAGTTTATGGTCACGGAGTTTTTATTATCCTTATCCCGGATCGTTATGCTGTCGGCTTCCTCACTGAACACGAGGGATTTGCCCTTTGCGGTCTTTATCTCGATCTTCTGCTTGTCGGCGGTGTCGTCGATAAGTATCTCGTTTTTGCCCTTTGTGACGAACCGCTTTATCATGTTCTTTTCCGTGACCGCGCCGTCGGGCTGGAGATTCTTGCCGCTCCAGAGACTTCCGATAACTATCGGGCAGTTGAGATCGCCCATATTGAACGCCACGACCACCTCGTCCCCGACTTCCGGCAGCGCGAACTCTCCGTATTTGTTCCCCGCGTAGGGAGCCATTACCGGGATCCAGCCGGTAACGTTCAGCCCGGTTTCACCTAGGAACAGCTCGACTTTCACCTTTCCGGGATTATCCTTGCTGTAGTTTTCCTTTACCGTTCCGGTGACAACTCCGTTTATAATACCGCTCGCTTCCGTTCCCGGAAGATATCCGGACATCTCTCCGAAAAGACTCATCTGTACCTCCGGATCAGGCAGCTCAAATCATATCCTCCCCCTGGACTCAAACGTTGTCCGGAAGCTGTGTTCGGTGACATAGTGCGTCACCTCGCTGAGATAGTAGCTTTTGTCTGCCAGATCATCAACATCTTCAACTTTCAGGTATCTGCCCGGAACTATCTCCGGCAGCCCGATAAGCTCGCCCTCCGCGAAACTGCTCTCACGCTTCATTTTTTCGGCAATTGAATTCGCGCGTATCTTCGCCTTTTCCTCGCTGTCCGCGTCGGGATCGATGAAGAACTGCTGCTGCGTCGGTGAAAGCACCGGCGTCATACTGCTGTCGCATTTGGCTATGACCTTTGAGGAAACGCTCTTGCTGTTCTGGCGGTCATAGCCTATGACCTGTATCTCCGTGTCGAGGTAATCCGCCATTGTGCTGAGCCGGAGCAGTTCTCTGCCGAGGGTCACGCTCATTATCGGGGTCTTGCTGCTGCACGGCTTGCGGAAATACGCCTTGTCGTACAGAATGAAGAACTCCCTCTCGGACTTTCCCTTTTTCAGCAGCTCGTTGCGCACGAAGTTGTAATCACTGGTGCTTTGCGAAACGGGCGAGGTCAGATTGTCCGTCGTAGCGTCAGCCTTTATGCTGCAAAGCTTCGAGTATCTGCCCATTACTTTCTTGAAAATATCCGAATAGTTCTTGTCCGAGTAAAGCTGTTTGCGGATCCCGCTGGTCATCATCAGCTTCCGCGCGTCCATAAGCTTCACCACAAGCGTAGGCTCATCTCCGAACTCTGTGCCGAAGCCTGCCACATAACCCTTGAATACCGCGGTCGTGGCGGACAGATATCCCAGTTCGATCTCCATTATCGTACCCAGCTTGAACAGCCCCTTTACCTTGCTGTCAAAGCTGTGCTTTTCTACGTTATAGGCACCCGCGATCTTTATCACCGCCATGCCCGCGGTTTCCAGCGAGAGCGTGACCGTAAGCTCCGTCACCGACAGGTCATTCTTGGATATAAGATCCATGCCGTTGGATTTTATCTTAATTGCGGGAACAATGAAATTCCCGTATTTGTTCTCAAGTGTCTGATACTTTGCGGTCGCCGTCATCAGATCCGCCATTTCAGTTCATCGCCCTCCGGTATTATCTGTGATCGAAGGCACTCTCAGCACCTTTCCCACCGGTATGTCAAGTGGATTCATGACCCCGTTCGCGTCAGCGATCCTGCGCCATTCCCGCACATCGCCGTATTCCTTTGCAGCCATGTTCCAGATATTGGTATCCTCGGTCATGGTTCTGGCTTTGGTGCGGTCGGGCGACATGAACGGACTCTTCTGCTCCGAAGAAGCACCGTTCAGACCTTTCAGCGTCAGATCCACCACCGCGCGCAGAGGCTTGCCCTTGTTGTCAAACATGGTGTAGGTAACGACTACTCTCTCCGCGTAGCCGGAAAACTGGAGCGAACCCCACACGAACACAACTCCCGGCGGTCTGTGTGTTTCACCATCGATCACCGTAAGAGAGTTTATCTTATTGATCGTTTTGGTAATGTCCTTGTCGCTGCCGCTGCCCGCAAGCGCTTTCACAGCACCCGCGGCAAGCGATGCCGCGGAGGATATCTCGTCGCAGTCGAAGTACAGCTTCACGTTCAGCGTCGAAAGCGGCTTGCCGTTGAAGTTCACGATCGGCTCGTCCTTGCGCCGGCGTGACTTTTCCGAAAACTCCGTGCTTTCGGAGATCCGGTATTCCGAGGGGTTGAACTGCACGGGTATCTGCTCCGGGCTTCCGCGCGCTATGACAAGCATAGCCTTAGCTCCGGAGAGCTTCTCGGCAACGCTCACCGCCGCCTTTGTCAAAGTTGATGTAAATCCCATCTGACGCTCCTTTCGCGCAGCGTGCCGTTACTGCCCCGCATAGCGCGATCTGTCAAGTCTCATTCTGCTGCGCAGCTTCCGTATCAGCTCTTCCGATATCGTGTCAAGATCGCTTGACCTGAGAGTTACCGATTCAAGCTTACGCTGCTGCTCACGTATCTCTTCTATCATCTTGCTGTTGAGCGCAGTCTTTTCGGCTGTCTGCTCTATCACAGCCATTGTTTCTCTGCCGATGCCGGTTCCGCTGCGGAAAGAGCCGTTCATTACCGCGTCCGCGCCCTCGATGAGGTTTCCGAATCTGCTTATCAGCTCATTCCTGTCCGGAGTATCCGCACTTGCGGGGATCTGTCTGTTCTGCTCCGGCGTGATCGGGTCACGGTACCGCATGACCGTTTCCGCATTCATCGCGGGAGCAGCCGTCCGTGTGTCGGCTTCATCGGTTTTCTGCCGTGCTGCCGGCTTTATTGACCTGTCTCGAAGCACGGGCATATCCTCTCTGTGAACAGACACATTCCGCGCCGCGGAAGCAGCCGTGTTCAGCCTTACCATTCCGGGGATCCTGTCCGGAACTGCCGGGAAGATAATGCCGTCCAGTGCATAGACCGGAAGCAGCCGTACCTCGCCTGCACCGTACACGGTCACAGTAGGCGCATACCGCGTTTCACCGCTGCGCCCGTCAAGTCCGTTCGCTCCGGGCTGTCCGTTTATGCCGTTAGTGCCGTTTGTTCCGTCTGCACCGTCACGCGCGGCAAGCGTTTTCAGTATGGTCATGGTGTTGTAGCCGTCTTGTCCGTCAAGTCCGTTCGCTCCGGGCTGTCCGTTAATACCGTTAGTGCCGTTTGTTCCGTCTGTGCCGTCACGCGCGGCAAGCGTTTTCAGTATGGTCATGCTGTTGTAGCCGTCTT
>JAGAWN010000294.1 GCA_017941355.1 Ruminiclostridium sp.
GCTGTCTGCTGTCCGTATTTCCAATCGGAACGCTCGGCTTTGCGAATATCAAGATATTTCATCAGCAGCATAGGGATAGTGGCGCTCTTGTCCTTTTCGGTTTCAAGCTGCTGTTTTTTCTCTGCAAGGCTTGACAGCCAAGTAATATACTTTCCTGTCTTTCGATTATCAGCTCCGGGACGGACGGTGCAGACCGTCATTTTTCGGAAAAACCTTCCTATATTTGCCTGTTTTTAGGCGGGGTTAAGCTGCTGTTTCGGCTTTGCGATGTATAACATCGCTGATCTGACCGATAAAGTTGAAATATACTTCAACTTTCTGCCGCCTTTCACAGCCCCGGCATTTCGGTCCGTTCTCCTTGATTGCTTCGTGAACGATTATCTTTTCGATAAACTCGTTAGCCAAAGCTGCGGTCAACACCTTGGGATTTGAATACTTGCGAACGATACGCATAAACCTATTGGCTTTTTCCTTACTGTCACTGACATCAGACAAAGACTTTTCATATTCCTTGACCTGCGATTGAAGCTGTTTCTGCTCGGTGTCGTACTCGGCAAACATACGATTGAAGTGGTCGTCCGGTATCTTACCCAATGCGTTCGCCTCGTACAGCTTTTTTATCAGCACATTAAGTTCCTCAATGCGTTTGCTCGCTTTGGAGAGCGCCGATCTGACTGTCCGTTCTTCATTACTCTGCTGTAAATCTACAAGTCCCGAAACGCTCTCGATAAATTCCTTTTCGTTTTCGGTGGCATAAGCGGAGATAGCCTGTATCCGTTCGAGAACGATCTCCTCTATATCGCACATTTTGATATAGTGCATAGTGCAGGGGGTATAAGCGTTCCGATAAGAGAAGCATACAAAGCAATAGTCTGACGGGCGCGGCTCCTTGCCCTTAATTCTGTTGATATGCTTGTTGAGTGGTCTGCCACAGTCGGCACAGTACATTAAGCCCGACAATGCGTGAGGAGCCTCGCCCGTAGTAGAGGTGCGTTTGACTACTCGCTTTGTTTTCTGTGCAAGCTCCCACTTCTCGCGGTCAACGATTGCGGGGTGAGTGTTCTCAAATATCATCAGTTCGTCCTTGTCAACCTGCTTGTGTTTCTTGGTCTTGAAATTCACACTGACTGACTTTCCTAAAACCGTATCACCCATATACTCACGCTTTTCGAGAATATGTCCGATAGTTGTCGGAGTCCAGTAATACTTGTCGTGATAACACTTGGAATGACAGTTTTCGGGATAGTGTATTTCTGCGTAAGCCGACGGTATCAATATCTTCTCCTCGGTAAGTGTCCTCGCAACTGCCGAAACACTTTTGCCTGCGATTATCATATCGAATATCCGTCTGGCTACCTGCGCAGGCTCCTCGTCAATGATAAGTTTCTGCTTATCGTCGGGGTCGCGGAGATAACCATAGGGGACGCTCGGAGATACACGCTTTCCGTCCTGCATACGGGACTTGAATACAGCTTGTATCTTGCGGGAGGTATCACGGGCATACCACTCGTTCATCAAATTGATCATCGGTGCGAAATCATTGTTGCCCTGCACGGTGCTGTCAATGCTGTTGCCGATAGCTATGAAACGGATATCGTGTTCGGGAAAGAAAACATCTGTATATAACCCGACAGTAAGATAGTCACGCCCGAAGCGGCTCAGATCCTTGACAATGACCGCCGAGATATTGCCTTTCTCGCACTCGGCTATCATTTCCTTAAATCCGTCGCGCTCGAAGGTCGTTCCCGAAATACCGTCATCAAAGAAATGTCTGAACGGAGTAAACCCGTTTGCCCTCGCATAGCTTTCGAGCATTTCCTTTTGGTTGGTGATACTGTTGCTCTCGCCCTGAAGCTCGTCATCTCTCGACAGTCTTTCGTACAGTGCAACATAGCGAATTCCTTTATTTATCGGCATTTGAAGCCACTCCTTTCTGACATAAAATCTTATGTCCTTTATATACTAACATTTTCGGGTCTGTTTGTCCATAGCGATCATCTTCATTAGTATCAGATGTTTATTCCGTCTCGTTTTCGCAGTCACCATCAATCTCAGGCATACTCTTTTTGGGTATTCTGGAGCGAATATCCAGAAGCTCGTCATCTTCCGATATATCAACTTCATCGAAACCTTCGGGTTTCGATTTCTTTTTGCACTTCTTTTGACGCAGATGAAGCTTTAGAGCAGCATAAAATCCGACCAATCCTCCCAAAACGAGGAAGACTTCGGCAAGAATAACGATTATCCCTGTTTCGTTCATACGATCAACCCCCTTAGTCAGCCATTCCGGTAAAATCCATCGGGTCAAATGTCTCGAAACCATCGTCTATCCCGTCATGGTCTATATCGAGCGGATCACCGTCGATCAGTTCCTGCGCCAGTTCATCGTTATCAAGGTAGTCTTCCAGAACATCAGTAATACTCAAGTCGTCTGATGATATGTCAGATATTTTCAAATCGTCTTCAACAATTGCATCATCGACACCATATTCGCCCTCAATGGTAACGCCCGCTGCGTAATCTGGCAGGTCGTTGCCCATAAGCCTGTCCGCCATATCCATTATGGATTCATAATCGGCAGGTTCGGTATAAAAAAGCTCGTTGTTCATTAGTCATCCTCCTCTATGTCTGTAAAATCTATCGGCGAGTCGTCGTCATTGAAGCCATCACCATCACCGTTATTGTCAACATCATTCTTTTTGTCGTCAATATCGTCATAGGATTCGCGTTCTGCTGAAATAACATCGGCTATATTCGTCTCTATATCATAGAGCTCCCATTTTTCGCTCTTTCTGGCATCGATAAAATCACCTATGTGGTCGCAGATCTTTTCTACAATGAAACCCTTGTCGGACGGGAACTTGTTCTCCAGCATAGCTGCAACATCCTTTATCATTATCCCTATATCCTTTCCGTATATGTCAGCAAGGACATCACACACGAAGGGAATAACATCATCGGGGCGTGATTCGACCGGCACATAGAAGTCTCCATTGCTTACCGATACCATATTTGAAATAACGGAACCCTCGCTCATATAGATGTCGTAATGTACATTTTCATTCTTTCCGACAGTATATCTCTCGCCGTCAATATCAAAGCTGGTATCACGGGAAACAGGCAAATCGAACTCAATTGACTCGACTCCCTGCGTGACCGACACAATCGGATCGTTGCAATAGCTCTCTATTGCATTATCTATAAGCATATTGCACTTGCCGGCAGATAATCCTCTCTCCGTCAATGCAGCTTCTATGTTGTCCAGCCCTTTACAGAAGCCGTCCTTATCGTAATAGGCAAGTGAATATGTAAGGTCGGCGGATATGTTTTCAGCGCCTTTTTCTATGACAAGGTCACAATATGCACCGATCAGTCGTTCATCTCCGTCCTTTTCAGCCAATTCATATTTATGCTCCGACACAAAGTCGCTGAATGAATACTCTGTGTTGTCATTTATACGCTCCAGCCCCTCCAGAAGAGTTTCGTCCGATACATCTTCGTGAGGCTTATCGGGTACGTCGGAATCTGGTTGGGACAGTATCTGCTCTACGCTCTGTTTCTCAGGTGTCTCAATCGGTGCGTCATCGTAACCGGGTTCAGGAATATCAGTATTTGTGTCAGGTATATCATTTTCAGTTTCCTGTGCGGTCTCAGGCTTGGAAACATCGTCATACCTTCTTTCAACGGCATCCTCGATTTTTGAGAAAGCAAGCTCTATAATAGACTCGATAATATTTGAGCGGAACTGATTGCTTATATCCACCAATATCTCTGTTGCTCTAGGAACTGAGCCGTTTATCTCTATCCCGTTCGCTCTTGCCTGTATCTTGACTGAGAGTACCGCCCATTGTCTGAAAGTGTTACGATAAGACAGATCATCCACCTTTGCTAAGTTATCCCGCTTGTCGTTCATCGCATCGGCTTCGGAATGCACCTGCTCGATCTTATCCCCGAGCTTTTCCACAGCACTTTCCAGATCATCGAGCTTTTGGGCTATGGCATCATCTGTTTCGGTATCCGGGACAGAATTTTCTGAGATTTCCTCTACCAATCCTTTGAACGCTTCTATCCCTGCGGCGGCTACATCTTCAAGCTCAATGCCATTCTCTGTTATTGCATCAACAACAGCATCAGCTGCTTTATCCATATCGACTTGATCCGAATACAGCCTTTCAAGATACTCATTCGCACTGTCTCTTACCGCTTCGGAGCGTGTCATTCCGGCATCGACCTTTGTTTTGATATCCTCAAACACTTCCGGACCGGCGATCTCATTAAGAATATCCGTAACAGCCGAGACTTCGCCTTCAAGCTTTGCCTGATAAGCCTTGCTGTACCATAGATCTCCGCCTTCTCCGCTGCCTATACGAAGCGAGACCTCCTGCGACGGCATATTGTCCTGCCGACTGCTTCTTTCGGCTTCACGTTCAATGTTTTCCCGCCTTATCTGTTCTTCATTGATAAAGCTGTTGTTATCTGTTCCATAATCATTCATAAAGCACACCTCCATGGAATTCTATATATATTATGATTACGACAAGCGTCTAATTGTCCCTTGCCGTAATCATAATATAATTGAGGTGATACTTATGTTAAAATACAAAGTCAGTATCGGAGCGTTGGCGGCAGTCGCTGTCTTACTTTCGATCCTTATAGCGGCAAAACCTGAGCCGCTGCCGGAATACCACGAGGAAGAGAGTACAGAGATAACAGTAGAGCCTGAAATCAGCTTATTCACTTATTTGACAGACTCATACGAAATAGATGTTCCGTCCGGGTGGAAAGAGGCAGTCAAGGAAGGAACGACAATGTTTATCGACCCGGAGACCGCCTCCGTTATTGAGGTCTCGCAGGAGCCGTATTATCCGCAGATAAACGCGATAGACGAGAATGCAGCGGCATCAAATCTCTCCGCCGAAGGATATGCTATATCTGAATTCCACAGGATAAGCGGGAGCGCATACAGGTGCGCCTATGTCAAGGACAACATAGCGTACCTTGAATATGTTTATTGGGACTTTGACAATGTTTATACTGTTCTGGGCAAATACTCCCCGGATTACTACAGCAAGGTCTTTGATAAACTGACTGCGTCACTTGAGAGCTTTCAGCATTACGGAACCCAGATCCCCGACAGCTGGAGCGTTCTTTATTATGAATACGGCAATTTCGCTATAATGGCAAATAACAGCTGGAGATATTACGAATCGTCAGATACGATAACCCTTGAAGACCCGGTGACCGGACTGATAATAGATGTTTCGGTATACATATCCAGCGGGGACTTTTCGGACTTGGACCAACTGTCATTTACCGATGAAGCCGCTTCAGGTAAATACAACTATATCCAGTCGGCTTACACCAATACCGGCAAGGAGCTGTATGCCTTTGCCACATATACCGCAAATGGCGGTAATTATGGTGAATATCACTTTGGCGTCGCCTCCGGGGAGTATATTTATCTTGTAAAGGTCACATTACCTGCCGAACAGGATACTACGGATATGCAGATTTTCGTTGATAATTTCAAATACTATTGAAAAAATGGGAAGTTCAAAGGCGAACTTCCCATATTTTCATTCTACCGATACTTCGACATCAATATGAATATGCTTATCATAGCCCCATACTGTGAAGCCGGTCTTTCCTTTTTTCTTTCCTGAAACCGATATATTCCCGCCGGACCGCAACACATTCAGCATACTGCGGGCAGTATCATCAAAAGTAATGTCTATGCTGTCGTATGGCTCTATGTCACCGCTTCTCAGAGGGTCTTTTCCGGTTATCGTTACAGTTATGGGAATGGAGACATTTTCACCGGACTTTACCTTTATTGACCGTGGCACAGTTAAAGCGTAATCAAAGTAATACTCGCTGCCACCGAGCTCACCGTTCAGAGTGTAATGCTTTGTTATCATACTATCGTCAGATTCGTCCTGCTCCGGCTCATCAGTCACAAATACTTTGATCTCGCAGCTGCTGTTGCAATTGCCGTAAACTGTTATCACGGTCTCCTTTCCGTCATCCTCGCCGGTTATATCCACGCTGAAATCGGCGTGTTCCTGTTCATAACGGAAGCTGTTGTGGGAAGCTACTGCGCCTGTCGCAATACTTTCGTCATTGCTCACCACTGTCGGAAATTGACATTCAGGGCAAACTATCTTCATATCTTCGCTTACAGCTATCAATATACGCTGCCCGATATATTCTACCTTACGGTTTGCATTTGCAGATGTTGTTCCATAAATATATACTTTTCCGTCATTTTCCGCAAATCCTTCAATGTTAATAGCTTCATCTCCTTCTATTACCGCAAATCTTACATCGTTTGAGCTGTATCGTTTACCGTCAGAGCCGATATATACAGCTTTGCCGCCTGTATATTCAAGTGTGCAGGCTTTGATTGATGTGCCGGATACAGTATAAGGAAGGCTTTGTTTTATCCATACATAGAAGGTGTAGCCTGTGCTGTCGGGGTCATCGGAGACCAGCTCGTTGATACCGAAGGAGTTTATCGCAGAGTTTTTATCATAGAGATTTCCAGCATCCGGGTTGCATATACCCGTCTGATTTGCCGAAAAAGCTATAACAGTGCTGTCGGAGGCAAAGTTCACGCGCTTGCCGCCTGATAATGTAAGAGTTCCGTTGTTAAACTCCTTTACCGCAAAAGGTACATAAGCGTACTGTTTGTAGGTCATCAGTACATTTTCGGTTTCAAATAACCCCACATAAACGATATCTGAGCGTGCTGTAAGCTCACAGCCATAATAATACAGAACATTGCCGTATGCATCATAATAAGGCAGCATATCCGAGAACGGATACTGAAAACCTTCGGAATTACCGGAAAACTTCATTTTCCCGGTAAGCTCCGTGTCCTTGTCTCCAGGCATTATAGTAATTTTACAGCTTGCGTGAGGTTCTTCCAGCATCTTTGACAAGGTACTGCTGCGGTTCGGTGCTTTCAGAAAGGCGTGAATGGTAATGTCTTCAACTGACATTCCTCCCGTACTGTAGGATATTTTCACATTTGCGTTTCCGTTGTGAGATACAAATACATCGGAGGCAATACCGCTTGTGCCGGCATATTTCCTGCAATTACTGAACTCTATACAGCCGTTTGTATCTCTTTCTACGACAAAATATATGTCACCGAGATACTTTCGCCCGTTTACATAAAGCTCCAGCGTCTTATTCTTACTTTTGTCAAATGCCATTTCGGAAAGCGATGCCGATGACATTGCACTTTCAAAAGCCGCATCTATATCATCAAAGCTGTTGATACCCTCAAAGCCCGTCTTTATACCCGACATCATATCATAGGTTATCTCTATGGACGGTGGATCAAGCTCTATGGAATCAATATATACGACCTTGAATTTGAAGAGTTTCGACAGGTCATCCTTGCCGACTGCCTTTACAGTAAAGCTGTTTTCAGTTTTGGCTGTCCGTATCCTATATCCATGTGGCACTCCGGCGACCTCTTCGATAGATGCCACAGAGCTGCCGTAGGATATTTCGGCGCTGACTGCCGTATTAAACCGAGGATAGCTAAAAACATAGACATCAAATGCGGTTTCCTGATATATGGTATAACCGTCCGTGACCGCAATCTCACTGATCTGCTCCGCTGACATCCGCCTGAGCTCGTTAAAATCAGCTACTGCCGCTGTAGGTACGATATAAAGTTCAGATGGCGTATTGACAGTCGAAACGGTCACTTTAAGAATAGACTCTCCAATTCCGACCAGTACCTCAGTCCCGTCGGTTTCCTTTAACGCTTTTAATATATCATATTCTCCCGCAGACAGATATGTCTTGTCATAGCTGTCTATGACAGGTCTTACTCTTTCGGGAAAAAGAGGAAGTCCATATATACCGTTTTGTCCTGCTACATCATTCATAGCATCGGACAAAAATGAGAGAATACAGTCAGAATCGCCTGTCTTGATAACACAGAGGTTTTCTTTCAGATATGCGTTCAACGAGGTTTCGTACCTTGCCCTAAAACTAGAGTAGTTCCCAAGTCCCGATATGACCTTGATACGCTTTTTATTGCCGCAAAGATCAATGTCATATATCTTTGTCGCAGTTGATACAAATTTCATCTGCCTGTTGTCCGATGTTTTCGGGATATATGCAGTGCTTGAAGTGATGTTGACCTGATTTTCTGCAAAAGCCGGACTGTATGGGTGTCCTTCAATAAATGCGGAGAACTTCATAGGTTCATTTGCCGCCACAGTGAAATCACAGTCGCTGAAAATGCCTGTAATATTCGTAACGCTTGTATCATCGAACAGCACATCGGCTTTCTGAACAGTGGGATACACAACGAAATTATATATGAGTTCATAGCGGAAAGCACAATAATAATCATTGTCATACATACGGTATGTACTTTCGTATAAGGACGGAAACAGCGCCTTGTAGTATGCGTCGGTATCGGATGTATGTACATCGTAGTCCCTGTATTTATACTGATAATTGCAGGTGAGCTTTAATGAAGCGTTTCCTGGTTTGTTTGCGTGCAGCCTTAGTTCCGAATTGCTCTGATTAAGACTTTCCACGGTCAATACTCCGGGAGCACTTGAGCTTACTTCAATGAAATCATAGCTGTAATCATCCATTACCAGCACATTATTGCTGCTGCATTTATGGATAAACGGAAGATAACTTAGTTCAGAGAGCATCATATATTCCCGACCGTCTTTGTATTCCTGCGGTATCCCGTCCCGTTCAACGCACAGATAAGGAACAAAGTCAACACTTTCGCCTGTTTTCACAGCTATGGTCGTTGAAGCCTCGGATGAGAGCTTCGGACCATTGGAAAGACTGACATTCATCAGTCGGTTTCCGTCAGAGCCGTTTACTCCCAAAGCGCTGTTGAATACAGTAAAATAGCTGTAATTGCAGGAAAAAGGCTCTGCTCTTACAGCAGATGAATTCTTTCCGGTATTCTTTACTGTTGCCGAGAAATCGACATCATACCCGTTCAGTCGCTCACAGGCGGTATCAGTCAGTATGTACACATTGTTGAAGAACGCAAACCAGTCGCCATACTGTCCTTTGAAAACATCCACAGTTTCAGCTGATGCCGCCGTAGTCAGCATAACGGAGGATATAACCCCCGCGAGCAAGGTCGAAAACCATTTTCTTATCTTTTTCATAAGCATACCTTCTTTCATTGGTCTATATCTATATTATGATTACGGGAAGGACCGAATAAGGGGCTTATGAATTATGGGCAACAAAACAACAGCACGGAACAGGGCATAAGCCCCATTCCGTGCTGTTGTGTTCAAAAGCGAGGTGTATCAGAATTCTACTTTATTGCCCTCTTTACCGTCTACCACATAATAAATGGCGCGATCTTCGGGCTTTACATATATAGAAATGGATTTTCCTTTGTTTTTGGTCTTTATGGTCTCGACAGCCTTTGAAATAGCGTCAAAATCGAATTCATTGCCATTGACCTGAAGGAAGGAAGACACTACGATCTCCTTCTTTGCTGCAGCCGCTTTCTTAGGCTTGGGGGCAGAAGATTTCTTTTCAGCGGTCTTCTTAGCCGCAGGAGCAGCCTTTGCCGCTGTTTTCTTTTCTGCAGCCTTCGGACGACCTGCTTTTTTCTTTTCAACAGGTGCTTCAGCCTTCTTTGCAGGCGTAGCTTTTATTTCAGAAGCCTTAGCTGCCTTTGCGGCAGCCTTGCTCTCAGTCTTCTTGTCAGCAGCCTTGGGGCGACCTGCTTTCTTCTTCTCTGGCACTGTATCAGCTGTCTTTACAGGTTCTGCCTTTATATCAGCAGTAGGAGCCGCCTTTTCAGCGGGTTTGCTATCTTCCTTTTTAGCGGCGGTTTTCTTTTCCGTGGGCTTCTTATCAGAAGCTTTCGGGCGACCGGCTTTCTTATCTACTGCGGTATCAGCTTTTTTTACAGCATCCGGCTTTGTTTCGGGAGCAGCAGCCTTCGTCTCAGCAGATTTTTCGGTTGTCGGCTTGATGTCTTTGATGGGGGCAGCAGCGGTCTTTTCCTTGACTTCCGCCGGTGGAGTGATTTCCTTAGCTTGAGTTACTGTTTTAGCAGCAGTTTCCTTTGCTGCAACAGAAGTGGTTTCCTTTTTTACCTTGTCAGTTTTTTTGGTGCTCGCCATCGAGACATCCTCCTTTATATTTGATATTACCATTATATCACCCTATATACTGATTTGTCAATAGTTTCCATAACAATATGTTGTACAGAAAAAAGCATAGCCTTTCGACTATGCTTTTCA
>JAGAWN010000033.1 GCA_017941355.1 Ruminiclostridium sp.
CGCGGCGTTTTCGGAAGGAACGGGAACGACCGTTGAATATATCCCTTTTACGGAATTGTCCTACCGCGAGCAGGCGGAGCGGATAGTATCGGGAATGACCCTCGAACAGAAAATAGCTCAGATGATAACAATATCCCTGCGTCAGTGGGACGATACGCCCGTGACGGAGCTGAACGAGCAGCAAAAGGCGTTGCTCACGAAGTACGATTTCGGTGGTATGATCCTGTTCGGTCAGAACTGCACTGATACCGAGCAGACAGTACGGCTGACTGCGGCGATACAGGAAGCGGCTATGGCAAGCGAGCAGGGCATTCCCATGCTTATTTCAGCCGATCAGGAGGGCGGTTCGATCGTCCGCCTTTCAAAAGGCACAACGACCTGCGGAAATATGGAGCTTGTGCCGTTTATTGCGGTTGCCGATGAAGCTGATATGATAATGACAGCGCACATACAGTTCCCGCAGATAGAGACAGCAACCTACACATCTATCGACAGCGGCGAGGAGATAAGCCTTCCCGCAACGCTCTCAAAAACGATGATAAAGGATATTCTTCGCGGCGACATCGGCTATGACGGAGTTGTTACCACCGACGCTATGCTCATGGACGCGATAGACACGAACTTCGATGCGATAGATGCGGCGGTGCTTGCTATAAACGCAGATGTTGACATTCTTCTTGAACCGATACAGATCATGAGCGCGGACGATATCGCAGCGCAGGATGAGTATATCGGAAAGCTCGTAGCAGCAGTTAATGACGGGCGTATCGCGGAAAGTGAGATAGATGATTCGGTCGTTCGCATAATTACGCTGAAGCTCGAAAAGGGCATTATCGGCATGGAAGCAGTCAATGCCGATACGGCAGCCGCAGCCGCAAAAACGATAGTCGGCTCAAAGGAGCATCATGACAAGGAGCTTGAAGTTGCTCTGCGCACTGTAACGCTTGTGAAGAACGATGATAACGCACTTCCGCTTGTAATGCAGGAAAACGAAAAGGTCGCATATTTCTACCCTTAGGCGGGCGAGGAAAACACGATGACCTTTACTCTCAACAGGCTGAAAGCCAATGGAGTTATCCCAGACAGTGTGACCGCCGAATGCCACGCGTTTACCGAGAACAGCGAATCAAGCGACTACGAAGGGCTTGCGAATGATGTTGCAGGCTACGAGGAACTGATAAAGGGCTGCAAGGCGATAATAATCGCCACCGAGACCTACCGCCGCGAGAATATGGACAGAACAGACGAAAAGCGCGCTTGGCAGGCTGTATTCAGCGACGAGATGACCGCGCTTGCACATAAGAACGGTATAAAGATGATACATCTCAGTATGCACATGCCATACGACGCAGTGCGCTACACGGACGCGGACGCGGTGCTCTGCGCATACTGTGGGAACGAGATGCCCGAAGTTCCTACGGAGTATAACGGCAATACACAGACCTACGGCGTGAACTATCCTGCGGCGCTCATAACCGTGTTCGGCGGCAGCACGCCCGCCGGAAAGCTGCCCACCCCTCTCCCTGCTTACACCGAGGGCGTCGGTTACTCGGACGAGATAGTTTATCCTATCGGGTATGGGCTGACGTACTGATATCCGGAACATCAATATAGTGTTAAAAGTAGTTTTGATCTGCAAGCGGATACGAACACTTGATGGTGAGAGCAGAACAGAAGGGGGAAGACACATGAAACTGAAAAAATCAAATGACGGGTCAGAGCTTACGGTTACACTTGCGGGCGAGGTCGATGCGGCAAATGTTACGGAAATAGAGGAAAAGCTTCTCAAAGAGGCAGCTGGCGTCACCGACCTTACCTTTGACCTGAAAGAACTTGAATACATATCTTCTGCGGGGCTGCGTGTGCTCCTGCAAATGCAGAAAATGATGAAAACGCAGGGTAATATGGTTATAAGCAATACGAACGATGAAGTAATGGATATTTTCAAAGTCACGGGATTTGTAAGACTGCTGAATATTGTATGACTATAAACCGATAAATGCATAATCGTGATGTACTGAAAAGTACATAATTAAACTGTGTTTTTTCGGTGCGGCAAATGTCACACTGTATCAATAAGACAAAGAAAGGAAAGCGACTATGAAAAAGAGAATTACACTTTTAATGGCGCTATGCATCGCGCTTTGTGCAGCAGCAAGCTGCTCCGGAGGAACTTCGGAAGCACAAACTACCACAACTGTCGCAGAGACTACAACAACGGCTGCGACAGAAGCTCAGACAACTACTACAACGACTGCCGAGACGACAACGGCTGCTCCCGCAGAGGCCGAGGGAACGGTTCTGTATGAAGGCAGCGGAGTGAAGATAACATCGACGGGCTTTACGACCGTAGAAGAGTACGACGGCAGCAAGGTGCTCGGGCTTGCTTTCGAGAATACCACCGGCAAAGAGATCACTGTGCAGGCGAAGCTTCTGAGCATCAACGGCATTATGGTCAATCCGTACCATCTTACGATAGCGCAGGACGGGTATGTGACTATGGACGGCGATTTTAATATTCCCCCCGCAAATGATACAGACCGCCGTTTCCTGCACCTTACATCGGATGCTGTTGTCAGCGAGAGGATACCCGAAGTATCCGAGGTCTCGTTCTTCTTCGAAATAATTATCGGGGAGGATTGGGAGAATGCGATAGACACCGACAGAGTCACCATGAATGACCCCGATTCTTCTTATGTGCAGGAATATGATGATGCCGGCGATGTGGCTTATGACAAGGACGGCATTAAGATAGTCCTTCAGGGTACAGATTACGACGAAAGCTTCTGGGGACCAACCGTAAAGCTCTGTGCATATAACGGCTCTGACAAAACTATAAGTATACGTCCGACACAGAGCGTTATCGACGGCGAGGAACACGATGCATACAGCACTATGGAGATAGCCCCCGGCTGCTATTACTTCGAGAATATGCTGTTTGATGGAGCCGGTGAAATGCCGCCGATATCCACCGTCACATTGAGCTTCGAAATACGAGAATACGACCCGTGGGAAGAGGGTACGCTGCTTGACAGCTCCGAGTCCTTCATGGCGGAATATGAGCCGATACACATCAAGACCGAGGAAGAAAAAGCAGCGGAGGCAGCCGAAGCAAAGGGTTGGTGGACGCGCGAGGGCGATTTCAGCGACGGCGAGAATAAGCTCTCCATAACCTTCCAAAGTACAGTCGATAACTGGGACGAGAACGCATGGTACGCAAACGGCGTGTTCGGCACGAATCCCTGCTGGGGCGGAAATGTGCAGCTCACGGACGAGGGACTTGTCGGAACCGTCGAGACCACAATCGTGGGCGAGGACTGGACCTCCTATGAGTCCGGCGACCCGATAGAGGTAAAGCTGACCGAGGACGGAGAGAGCGGCGTTCTGCTCACTCTGGGAACGGGTGAGGAATATCATCTTGTTCCTGTTACAGAATAATTGAGGAAAACGAAAATGAACAAAAGAATATAGATATTGCTTATCGGAGTGCTTATAATAATTCTCCCGATAGGTGTTATGATATTCGGAAGTATAAGCACCAGCGGTTTTGAAAAAACGACTGCAAAGGTAACGGCAGTAGAATATGACCCGACCTATATTCCGTCGGATGACGATACTTCCGACAAGTACAGTGTAACACTCGCTTACAGCGTAAACGGAACCGCATACACCACCGATATACAGGCAAATATGAACGACTACAATGTGGGACAAGAGGTACAGATCAAGTACGATCCTGCAAATCCGAACAGTATTTCTATCGGCGAAATGAGTCTCCCAATCATGATAGCGGTTGGAGCCGTGGCTTTCATAATCGGAGCGATCATAATTATAAAGGGACTGCGTATGTAAGAAAGCGGCAGTATTGCTTGCCGCTGTTATCGTATAAATTAAATGTAAAGAGATGATGAAGATGCCAAAAAAATATAACGGAGAGACGGTCATACTTCCGAAAAGCGTTTCCGGCAAGTCAATAGAAGCGTCAGAAAAAGGCTTTCTGTTTGCATTTCACGACGGGAAAGTTGAAAAGTATCGGCTTGACGGAGTAAAGCGCCTCGGACGTATGACGGACGGCAACATACCGGATATCGTCGTGCAGAATATGTTCTTGTCCCGTTCGCATGGATATTTCACCGCGGAGGACGGCTATGTCACA
>JAGAWN010000295.1 GCA_017941355.1 Ruminiclostridium sp.
ACCGCAAGCAGAAATTGGAGACTCGTTGCCACGCTAACACCGGTAGTTGCAAGTGAGAATATTGTCGAGTAGCCCACAGCTTCATTGCCGAACAGCATACAGAAAATGTTCAGAAGTCCCGTCGTTATGCCGTATATCATGAATACTTGCGCGAGGAACTCGAACACTGTAAATCTCTTATCCATTTTTATTTTACCCCCAGTCGTCTTTTCAGCTCATCGGCGTACTGCCGCGAAACTATCATCTGCTCACCGTTTTCAAGCGTCAGCCGCAGCCGCCTGTCGAGCTCCGCCTTTATCGAGCGAATAAACCGCAGCCGCACAAGGCAAGATTTGCTTATCCGCAGGAAACCACTCCCGCACAGTCTTTCCTCCATTTCGTACAGCTTCATTTTCGTTTCGTAACACTCGCTGTCCGTGTAAACAAAGGTTTTGCGGTCAACGGATTCTATGTACGCGATCTTGGATATATCCAGTATTATTGACTCATCGCCCTTTATCACTGTGATCTGACTGTCCATTATCCGAAGCGCAGCTATGATGCTTTCGGTTTCCGGTGTAAGCGCGGAGCAGTTCACCACGATCTCGGTGTCGCTGAGCAACGGGTCTATGTTTATCGAAATTTTCACGGTATCACCTCTCTGTATGCTATGTTATCACATCCGACGACAAATTTCAAGTAGGCGATACGCGACCTGCCGGAATTGATAACTGAAATGCCATATATGGGAATATGCGTAAGCGTACATATTTATAATAGTATGTTTCCAAACGCCTTTTTGGTCAAAAAATGGTCATGGAAAACGGGTTGAAAATAAAGTATAATATAAGTAGGGGGTTGATACCGACTATCGTGCAGTCAGCACCAACCACAACAAATGAGTGTAATACCGCATTTTAAGCCGCCTCGTTTCAGGTCGGGTGGCTGATGATAATGACTCCACCTTCAAATTCCGTGTTTTTGACCGTGTCCACTTTTCTGGGTTTTTAGTCAAATAGCAGTCAAATGGCGCTCATAGAGATCGGCGCGAAAAGGAAGTATAATATATATAGAAGGATACCGCTGTAACCGTTTTTAGGTAAGTCCTTAATGTCAGACTTGACCCCGTTCTATATATCTAACGCAAACCCCGAAAAAAGAAATTTATTCTGTTTATGGCATATACGGCGCAACCCGCATATATGTGATATACTTATTCCAGTATAAATACAAGGAGGTCGATATTTAATGACAATCAGATACATAGCGCCCAAGTGCCGCAGTCCGACATCTGATGCTTGTTTCATCATTCACATTTTTGCTTGCCCTATGATTCGGTCATCGGCGTTCTGATGTTCGCCAGTCTGCTACCCCTTCGGAGTTCTGAACAACGCCTTGTCGCCAAAGGTTGGTCGATCAATATAAAGTTGCATTTAGCGAATTGTAGATAAGTACGTCAATCGAAAAAAATGTGTCAAAAAAAGTGGTGCATTTTTGAAGTTTTCTCGTCATAGCAAGCAACCGTGCTATGAAATAAAGAAGCTTTTAATCTTATATTTTTTGGCTGTACAGTTTACGCACTGTACAGCCTATTACATTTGTTGAAGGTTCTCATATCCAAATCAGAAGAGACCGTTACAACATTAAATTTGAAATGTATATCAATTTTCTGAGTCCTGTATCCTTTTGACTTGTCCACTTCATGAACGTCCACGCGATCAATAAGTTCACTCATTACTCTTGTATTAATTTCGGTCACGTTCTCGAATTTACGGACGATAGCCAAGAACTGTGAAATATCTTCGCACTTCTTTTCCTTTTCCTCAATAAACCTAATGAGTTCATCAGATTCTTTCCTGAGTTTCTGCTGTTCTTCCTCGTATGCTGTTGACATCTGGAGGTATCTGTCAGGAGAAAGATTTCCAAGTGCCTTATCCTCATAAAGATTCATAAAGAGACGATCGAGTTCTTCAATACGTTTAGAGTTTTTGGCTATAACTTTCTTTGCCTTGTTAGCCTCATCAGAATGGGTAAGCTGATAACTCTCCATTACATCATGAACAAATTTTTCTTCATCATCTCTTACTAAAGTAATAATCTTATTAAGCTCTGAGAGAATCACCTTTGATAAAACAAATGTTCTGATATAGTGAGATGTGCAGGCATCGGGATGATGGGCATATCTGCTGCACTTCATGTGTTCCTGCCCGAATGACTTTGAACGAGAGCGACAAATATCAAGTCTTCTGCCACATTCACCACAGAACACAACACCGGAATAAGGACTTACTTCCTCAAACTTCTGCGGGCGGCGCCTATTGGCTCGCATCTCCTGCACAATATCAAAATCGTGTTGAGAAATAATAGGTTCATGAGTATTTTCAAACACCATCCACTCATCTTTAGAAGTCTTTGAGCGCTTTTTGCACTTGTAAGATTTTCTTACCGATTTGAAGTTAGCCAGCTTCCCGGTATATTCGACGACTTCAAGCATTCTGGTGATTGTGTTCACGCACCATTTGTACTGATCCTCATAACCCCTGATAGGTCTGTTATACTTGATTTTGGCATAAGCCGCAGGGATAAGGATTTTTTCTTCAGACAAAATCCTTGCGATCTTGCACACCCCGTATCCGTCAATAAACATCTGGAATATTCTTCTTACGACCGCTGCCGATTCTTCATCAATTACCCATTTCGTTTTCTCGGTATCAGACTTTCTGTAACCGTAAGGGGGAAGGGGGGCTAAAGGCTTTCCGGACATACCTTTTGATTTGATTACAGCCTTTACCTTCTTACTGCAATCCCGGGCGTACCAGTCATTAAAAATATTCTTGAACGCCATGAGCTCGTTTTCGGATTTAGCTGTATCAACGCTGTCGTTGATCGCTATGTATCTAACATCATAATCGGGAAATACCATCTCAATGTATTCACCGGTTTTGAGATATTCACGACCAAGACGTGACAAGTCCTTGGTTATTATTGTTCCGATCTTGCCTTTTTCCATGTCAGCTATCATTCTCTTGAAGTCAGGACGGTCAAAGTTTGTGCCGCTCCACCCATCGTCAATATAGAATTGAGGATTAGGAAACCCATTGTCATCAGCATATTTCAGCAGGATCTCTTTCTGATGAATTATGCTGTTGCTTTCACCTGCAAGCATATCGTCCTGCGACAGCCTGCAATATAACGCTGTTATTTTGTTTGTCATCTACAACCTCGCTTTCAGACAAAATACAGCGGGCTTCTTATAATACATTATAGCATATCTCAAACTAAAATTCAAGACTTTAAAGGAATAAATTTCGCTTATCTTATTTTTTTATTTACCCGCTGTGTAATATAAATAAGCCTGATTCTTTGAAAACAAACACCAGATGCGGAAACAAAAAATACTTAGTTCCCGCTTTGGTATGGTGTTCATTTACGACGCTGAGAAAATCTCGTCCGCATCATTGATCATCAGACGCTTTAATATATCTTCCAACGTCTCACTGCACTCAAGATTAAAATGCGTCTCAACAATAAAAGTGGTATAGCCAAATTTATATTCTGAAACACTCGACTTTAACGGCTCTGTTTTACTATTCTCTCCCATTATCATGTTTCCTTTCATTTATGTTGTATGAATAATATCCTGCCTCCCTCAAATAGAACCGCGTCTCGGCGGCGGCGCATAATACTTGACCTTCGACAAGCGCTGCCTTATTTTCTCTATGACAGCCTTATCGTGCTCATACATATCGTGCTGATCTTCCTTCGAGCCGAATTTCAGCGTATCCCGCAGATACTCGATATAGCTCATCTGCTGCAAACTCTCGACAAACAACGCATTAGGCTTGTCGTTCTCGCTTTTCGGGCGATAACGCTCCCGCCAGTCGTTCAGCTTATCGAAATATGCCGAAACTATGGTAGTCGCACTATTTATCCAGCTCCGGAACTTCTGATAATCGCTTGGTTCGGTCTTTATAGGTACTGCCCTGTCCCGGTCGAAAAGCCCCAACCCGAAGTCATAGCTTATTTTCTTTGCAGCGTCGATTTGCTTCAATCCATATATTTTTGCAACAAATCCCGTGGCGTCTCCAGACTCCCCGCACCCGAAGCAGTAATAATTCTGTTCATAGATTTTCATGCTCGGATTACGGTCATCATGAAACGGGCAGCACATCATTCCGCCCCGGTTCACATCAAAGCCGTAGAACTTCACGACCTCCGGCATTGAGACCCGGCTTTTTATTTCTTCAAATACTCCGTCCATTTATAACGCCCCTCCATAAGCGTACCCGGAGCTGAGATATTCAATTTAGGCGAGATATGCAGCAAGCGGCGAACAAGCTGCACGGGGAATATCCCTTTACCTCATTGTATTATTCGTAACTGTCATTTTCTGTTTCCCGTTGCCCCTGACATATCGGAGCCGACATCCGCTATGCAAAAGTCCTGAACCCCATATCTGATATTCGATCACAGCTTCACCTATTGACGAGGTCTGCATCTGATCGGCGAAATCAAACGCAGGGTGAAGTCCCTTGACCTATATCATATATTCCGATTTTCCTAATGCGGCTATTGTCCCGACCCTATATTCTGCTGTCACGGCATCACGTTCCGGGATCCTGTTAGTGCATATAGATGTATGATGTTGGTTAGGCATCAAAATCCCCTGCTCCGCATTTTCCTTGTCCTGCAACTGTTGGTTAGTCAGCAGCAGGTCAATGATCCGATACAGCACCGGCGCTTCGGCAAAATCATCTCCCCTCATTCGTATATTTTGATAAGAAATGTTTACAATCAGCGAGGTCACGGAGTATCGGCGAAAT
>JAGAWN010000034.1 GCA_017941355.1 Ruminiclostridium sp.
CTGTTAGCTCAGGATTCATATCCCACGGTGTTACTTGTCGTGACTTATACCTATCTGACTGGTGTTTCATATAGTTTCTCCTCTGTGTTGGTATACACAGATTATACACTAAAAACCAACACTATGCAAATAGGGATTTATCTATTTTCTTATAGTTTTTATGCAAGTAATCAAACATATTATGGATGGACTTACCATAGCCCATTCTTATATTTAAAGGCGAAATGATCCCAAAAATATTATTCATTTTAAATTTATATGGGCAGTCAAACAAGTCTTTTAACAAAGAGAAGTTGAGGGTAAATACTTCATCTTGTGATAATTTGGAAATTTCAGTTCTTTCATATTCTTTTTCTAAAAATAGCTTACTTTCTTTATATGGAGAATGTTTCGCTTCTGAAAAAGGAAATGCAGGTGCCCTATTGTTTCCATCATCTGATCTTGATAAGAATAAAAACTTTTCGCTTCTTGTCATTCCAACATAGAAAACTCTTCTTATTCCTTCCTCAGTATCATCGTATTGGTCTTTTATATTTTGGTCGTTAATAATTCCCCAAACATTTAAACCACCAGGTTTTCTTAAAGGGAAAATGCTATTCTTTGTAAGAAACGGCATGAATACAACAGGGTATTCAAGTCCTTTAGCTTGATGAAAAGTCATTATTCTAAGACATTTAATTGTTTTATAATTCGGGGAAAGCCATCCTTCAGGATAAATATTTGGTGCATCATTCCTTAAAAAGGTTGAAAAAGCAGTCAGCCTATAAGGCGTTTCCATTAAGAGATATATTTTTTCAAAATCATTCACTATTTCAGTGAATTTACCTAAGTTATAAAGTATCTTTTCATCTTTAACATGGAATAATTCTAAATCAATGAATAATCTTTTTAATGCTTCTTGAATTGTGAATTCATATGAATCAGTTTCAAAAGTGTATTTAATTAATTGCTTTATGGCTGTTTCTATTTTCTCCTCAGATATCTTTGTTATAGACTGCCAATGCTTTATAATTTCTGTTTGTTTCGATAATTGTGCAAGTGTGTCTTTATAACTTTGTGACCAATTTTTGACATCTATTGAATCAAAGATCACGTATAATGTTTCGCACAATACTTGGATTTCTTTTGATGCAAATAAGTTTTTGGTTCCCTCTACAATAAAATCAATCTTATTGATTTCAAGAGCTTTAATTAACTCGTCAACTTTCTTTACGGAGCTTACTAATATAACTATGTCATCGGATTCAATTTTGTAAGTCTTACCTTTTTTAGTATATTTAATGCCAATTAATTGTTTTATTTTCTTTATAATAAAATCTATTTCAGATGATCTATTTTCAAATTCGTATGTAACAATATCTCCCTGTTCATATTCTTGATTCTCATTACTTTTCATATCCTTTAATATTCTATTATCGTTTTGATTAATAACATGTTTAGATATTTCTGTTATTCCTTTACTACTTCTAAAATTAGTATCAAGATCTATTTTTTCAACGTTATCATATCTTTGACCAAATTCTTTAATAAAAGAAAGATTGCTACCTCTCCATTGGTAAATAGTTTGATCATCATCTCCAACAACACATATTATTGTCCCTAACTTATAGAAATATGATATTATTTCTTCTTGTGCAGCATTGACATCTTGGTATTCATCAACTATTAAATATTTAATCATTGACAATTCCTTGTCAAGTTTTCTGCTCTTTATTATATTTAGAGTGTTAAAAATAATAGAAGTAAAATCAAAATAGTTATTTGTTTTTAAAGCTTCTTCATATTTTTCAATATGAGATTTAAGAGTGGAATTAAGCTTTTCGACACCGTATTCACGCCCAATATCTAGAAATGCTTTATAAGCATTGATCGCACTGGCCAATGCCGTTGATCCACTTTTTTCGTTAGCTTTTTTTTTAGTTGTTCCATTTTGATTATGATAATCAACATCAAAAATTCCTATAGTCCTTCGGTTTTTCTTAATAAAAAGCTTTGTTTGTACATCATTTAAAGTTTCAAATGACTTGTATTCGTCAGTATATTCCTGAAGCAAATTCAAGCAAAAGCCATGTATTGTTCCTATATACATATTTGCAAGTCCTTCAAAACTATTATTCTTTTTATAAAACTCGTCAAAAATCTTATTTTTCAAAGATGCAGCTGCCTTTTCGGTATATGTAATCGCAACAATGTTTTCAGGATTTATCTCAGGTTTACTTAATAACTCCATAATGTGTTCTACCATTGTTGTAGTTTTGCCTGATCCAGCACATGCAACAATTTGTAGATTCTTGTCAACTGTATTTATAGCCTTCCTCTGATTTGTCGTCCATTCGCTATTCATAACTAGTCTCCTTTCTTTTCTGATATTACACCATTTCTATTATTTTAACTATCTATCATATGCTCAAATAATTACAGTTCTCTTATGATCTTCATAAATCTTTCAAACGAGTATCCATATTCCGGTTGTGTGTGTTGAAATACCATATAGTATTTATATTTTACTCCAGCCAATTCAGCCCATTTGGCGCCAATTTTTGCTTTCGTTCTAGATACTGGATTGTCAAGGTTGTCTCCCTTTGTCTCCACCATAAGGACTTTTCCGCTTTTAGTCATCACAATAAGATCAGGATATGCATGAACATAACCATTTATCTGAAATCCCAGTTTAGAAATGTTTCTGTGCCACCACTTAACATTTTCAAGAGACGAAATCTCGAAAACAACTGACTTCTCATAATCGTTCATTTTTCCATCCTCTGATTTATATAATGAACGAGGATATACGTCTGTTGCGGTTACAGGTGATATAGACTTTTTAAATCTGTAATACTCCTTGCATTTTATTTTATCCTGCTCAAGCCAAAGAGAAAAAACATCGCTCCTGTGTGCTTCCAGCAAGTCATCAATCTTTTTCTTTATTCGCTCGATATACGGGAATGGCGACTGCTGCATTTCCGATATTTGATCCTCTAACATTAACTCTACAACTCTATTTATGTATTCGCTTAGCTCTGCATCATTCACGCCATCGATTTTAGACAGTTGCTTTTTAATTACATCTTTGCATATATTAAGTCGAGTCTCTGAAGGGCGTGAATTAAACCATTCCTTAAAATATGCACTACTGCTGCCATTCACTTTGTAGGCTTTAACCGATGAATCCTCACTTTCCTCAACATCTATTCTTGCCATTTCGGTATCCGTTGAAGTAAAATCCACTTCCGCACTTTTTCCTTTCAGTGTAAAACCTTTATCCAAATCGCTTAATGTAAGCAGTTTCTCTGAATCTGTAAAGAAATTTGGTTCCGTTTCTATAACAAATTGAGGGATTTTAATATCTGAAATTTCTTCTTTTAATTCATCCCTAATGCAAAACTCGTTCATTTTATCACGGATCTCCAAAGGCGCACGGCTTATTTCAGTTTCTTCTACTTCTTCCAGTGCTGATTCATATTCATTATTCTGTTCCACTGCAATTGACAGCAGCTCATCTTCAACAATTAAATCATCAGACACACCCTCATTGGTATCCGCGCTTATTATTTGAGCAGACACCTCAAGGCGTTCTCTTATTGCTGAAGTATCAATTTCAGGTATATCAGCGTTCGGTTCTTCTACATTATCAACATTTATTTGAACAAAATCATCATTCTGTTCTGCCTTTTCTTCTTCAACTATAACATCTTTTGCTCTGTAATCCTTTTGGCTAAATCCGGCATTATTAAGGCCCACTACAACTTTTTCCAATGTACTGTTAAAATCTACCGAGCTGGTAAGCACATAGGATAGATTAAGAACACCCGATTTATGCTTAGTCGCATATGGCTGCCTCAATACCCTTCCAAGTATCTGCTCAACATCAAGAACAGATGTACGGTTAGCTACAGTCGCAAGGATATAAGCAAAGGGACAATCCCAGCCTTCTTTTAAAGCGTCAACAGTTATAATATACCTTATATGACAGTCCCTCGACATAAGATTGACACTTTTTATTTCATCTTTACCGCCGATCTTAATTGCTATATGACTTTCATTTATCCCTAATTCTATCAGCGTCTTTTTTATTTTGTCAAAAGTCGTGCTGTCGTCAGATGTTTTCGGCTGCGCTTGAAACAAAACTATAGGTCGAATATAAATACCGCACTCGCTTTCATCCTGTTTGGCACGGGCTTCAAGCTTACGTCGTAAAGTTATAGCATCATTATATACATCTTCCTGTGATTTGCGATTATAAACAATTACCGGAAGCTTAACCATATTCTCTTTTTTTAGCTGTAAAGCATCAACAAAAGAAATAATATTACTTCCTTGCTTTGGGGTAGCAGTAAGATCAAGCACAAAACTTGGATTAAATGTTATAAGCATATCATTGCTTAACGGCGATGTTGCTCTATGACTTTCATCAACTATTACTACAGGATTAAGCGACCTAATAACCTGTATCAAAGCAGTTTCATCTATTTCTTCAAGCTTGAAAGCGCTGTCCTTTACCATTTTTTCAAACGAAACAAGATGACCGTTCTGCTGATATGCTTTTCTACCTTCTTTGATACTCGAACGGAATGAATCAAAAGTAAGCACAAAAACAGACAACTGCTCCATAACCGATGTAGGATTGAAGTTTTGTCCTGTTAGTAGTTGCTGTTTAGAATATATCTCCGTTCTTCCACCAAAGTCAACATCTAATTTTTGCCTTAACGGATGATTAACATTAGAAAGATTGGATATCGTCTGATTAAGAATTGTATCAGAGGGAACTAACCAAACTACAGCTTTAGCACCTACATCCGTAGTATAATCAATTATAGGTTTAACAGCGTTAGCCGCAATAAAAGTTTTACCGCCTCCGGTCGGTACCTTAAAACAAACATGCGGGATACCGGGTATATCATTATTATACGGCGGCATTCCTTCATCGCCTATCTTGACACCTCTGTTTTCCCAAAATTCTTTATAGGATTTGGATATATTATTTGTTTGTGAAAGCCTATCTATGAATTCTTCCAAATCTCTTAAAACCTTGTCTTGATATCCTTTTAGTTTCATAGTTTCTCCCGATTAAACTATTTTTAATGCATTTTTTCATTATTTGTTGTATGTGAATCGAGATTTATACAATTCTCACACAACTGATTACATTCTATCATTTCAAACTTATTCGGATGAAGTATAACACCTGTATACGGAATACCCTTATCCTTACATATACCTATGATCTTTTTCCTTTCATCAGATGACATCTTATTACCGAGATAGACTTTTTTGATCTTAAAAAACTTGCAGCAATTATTATCATCTGTTATCATTTTATCCAACGATATTAGTCTCCATTCTTTCTGATACTTCCAGTCTATACTCTTACATAAAAAGCCATATTTATACGCTGCCCATATTTGTTCAGCATTATAGTTACCCTTCTTATCGCTTTCTATATAAATATCTGCAAGATCAACGCGCTTGTCAGTATAAATAACAGGATATAAATTACTATATATATGCTTATTATCGTCTGAAAAAACTGATGTTTCATACTCAATGCAAAATCCTTTATGGTTATCGGCATAATGTGACCACATTAAGATAGAAAAAGGAGTGAGAGTAAAACAAGCCATTCTAAATTTATCAAATGCGTGATACAATTCTGCATATTGACCTTTGATGTATGGAGCAAATATATCACCGTTATTATTGGGAATAAGCAACTGATTTTTGAGGGATAAAAAGAAATTTTCTTTCTTCAAACGTATAATTTGTGTATCATCTTCACATTTTTCGTATAAATCATCAAATGATTTACCCGATTTGATGTCATTATAGATTTTTAAGCCAAATTCATGAGCGGTTTTATAATAATCCCAGCTTTCTTCTACAGCGATTCCATACAATCGTGCAAAATCCTTAATAATTCCAGTAGCATACGTTAATTCATCTACAAGAACCAACGAATCAAACGGATCGTCGAACAATCTCGGATTCTGCATAAATACAGTGTTACTTTCAAGTGCTTCTACAGAATAATTTCTGCCGTTATCAGAATCAACAGTATTAGGAAAATATTTGTAAAAGAAGGATGGGATTTTTTGAAGATTTTGTATTATGTATTGTTCTTGTGTAATACTTGCTATTTGTTCTTCTGTAAACGGACAGTCTCGTATATAAAACTCTGACATGTACCCTCCATTACAACCTCGTAATATCTCTCGGTATTTTCTTAAATATTATATTCCATTTTTTCAAATCGCTCTTATCTATTGTACACATATCGGCATAAATAACATATCCTTCTGCCTTTTTCTTTATTTGCGGTAAAAAATCAATACTCAGTGTTGTTGCAGCATCTTTTTCATAGTAAAAGTAATAAGCAGTATCTCTGCAAACGCCCATAAAATATGGTTCATCATTATCAGATCCCGGCATTATAGGCTCTTTAGTTTCCATGAAATATACATACTCTCTGATTTTATCAGCACCAACATTTTCATTAAGGTTTCCGTCCGGCAAAAGCAGCATTTCTCCAAGATCGTAGAACGTAAAATCTCCACCCGTGCCTTCGACAGCTTTTTCACCCTCTCCATATCCACTTATCACTCGTTTTACTCTTTCGGCAGTAATACTATCCGCATATTCAAGCATCTCAATAAGTATAAACTTTCGTTTTCCCCCATCTTTTTTATTCATATCGAGCACAGCATGAGCAGTTGTACCGCTACCGGCAAAAGAATCCAATATAATGGTATCTTCATCTGTTCCAATCTCAATAATCTGTTTAATTAAATTATATGGTTTCGGAAAATCAAATTCAGCTTTACCAAATATATCTTTTACTTCTCTTGTCCCTACAATCGAACTAAATCTTTTATCAATCCAAACTGTTTTTGCTGTTTCAGTAAGCTTTCTATCTTTTTGAAATATCCTTATCTCCCCGTCTTTACCTTTATATGCACATAGTTTATTAATATCTCTATTTGCTGTTTCCTTGCCCCATCTCCAAACGCTTTCTAATCCATCAACTGTAGAAGCCCATACTTCTACATAGCCGTCAATAGGAAATACACTAACTTTTAACAAATTATTATCATCAGGATTTTCAGTATCGACATAAAATGGATATCTTAAATTCGGACGATTGATTGAATTAAATGCTCTAACATTACGATTTCTCAGACCTGTTAAATTAAAACCACCTACATCATCATAATAATTATACTCTTTTCCAGATATTTCTATTTCGTTAAGTTTAAGTAAGTCTTTCTTTTTTGCATAAACCAATATATATTCATGTGTCTTAGCAAAAAAACCATATCGCCTTCCTTCCGGCTTAACAATAACAGTAATTTTATCCACATAATTGTTTATACCAAATATTTCATCACATATATATTTAAGATTGTAAAGTTCATTATCATCAATCGAAATAAAGATAACCCCGTCCTCCGCAAGAAGCTTATGCAGCAGTTTTAAGCGCGGGTACATCATACACAGCCACTTATCGTGGCGTGAAAAGTCAACACTTTCAGCACCAACAACATTACCTAGCCATTCCTTTATGCGCGGATCATTAACATTATCATTATATACCCAGCCCTCATTGCCGGTATTGTATGGCGGATCTATATATATGCACTTTATCCTACCTTCGTATTTGGGCAGCAGCGACTTAAGCGCAGAAAGATTGTCCCCGTGAATTATCATGTTATCGCTATGTTCTGCATTATATGTATATTTTTCTTCGAGCACCCTAAACGGAACATCTCGATGATGATTTATAACCTTATCTTTCCCAATCCAGTCAAGCGTTGGCATCTAAAGCAGCCTCCATTTATCTCAATAAACTATAACCCAATTTATAGTATAGCACATTTTGACAGAAAAATCAAGTATAATCATACATTTTGTGGTAATAATTCCCGAAAAGTATGTCGCAGCTTTACAATTTTAGGATTTTATATTCTTATATCATATCTCAGAGATCAACATAATACGCTTTATAGTTATTTTATACTAAAGTAGGCTACCCTGCTTGTGCAATTTGCAGATTTTGTTCCTGACCACCGCAAACTGCCCCCAATATCAATAGGAATTTATCCTTATATATGAAGGGCAGTGTAATTTGAAGCATTCTTACATTACTTTTCACAAAGTCCGCAGCCCCCAATTGGTCATAACAGAGATTTAAAATGAAAATTCTGTGAAACTACCGCAAATTTCTTCGTTTATTTTCCCTTACTATAGAGAGAAGTATAAATCCGGCAGCCAATCCGTGATAATCATAACGTCAACACCGAGATAATAATCACCAAACGATACAGGTGAAAAATGCCTTGACCTGTCAGATTATACGATCTTAACAGCAATGTTTGAAAACCAAGCTCATTATGCCTTACGTTTTCGGCTTTTGAGTTCCCTAATTATGGAGGGCAATTTATCTGATGCACTTACAGACACCCGGATTGCCGACTCCGCTGTCGCCGATTCATATGTGACTGTTGCATAAATTCCGCGCCCTGACATTGATGATAACGCAGAATTAAAATGAAAATTGTGTGAACCTACCGCAAAAATGCGTTTTAAATCTCCATTATAATGAGAGACCTTTTATCGGGCGGTCGATTTCTGAATTGCGGGAACTACGGGATAGGCGAAAAATGCACAAAGGAAAGCCTCGCAAATGTGCCTGACCCAGCACCTTGTACGAAATTTCAAAAAACTTGCAAAAAGCCTATGCTAACTGCCTTTAAAAATCGCAATTATTTTTCCTTATTAGTGAAGGGCATACATTCCGTCACACATAAACCGTGTTTCATAACTGCCGGATCAGGGGTAAAAATATACAACTCTGGAAGATGTATAAACTCTTAACCTGTCATATCTTATGAATTTTTCAAATAGCGCGAAAATACGGCGGTTTTAACCTTAAAAAATGATGTTAAATTTTCCCTTATAGTGAGGGGTATTGATTCCGTAGCACATATACGTCATATACAAACACATGCCCCAGCATCTGAATATTGCACAACTCAGCATCGGGTTTCACGAATTTGTATAGTGATTCCTACGAAATCGTCAAAAAGGCAGACAAAAAGCGCCCTGAAAACCCCTATATTATTGGAACTATAAATTTCGGAGACCGAAGGAGATGATCTTAACTGTTAAATCTGAAAAAAGTAGGAGGTACCCCATAAATCGAAAACAGCCGGTATACGTACACCGGCTTAAAAAAGTAACTCACGCAAGCAGAGAAAGTATACGTATACTTTCTGAAATTTTTGCGGAACCCCTCAAAAATTTCCCGCACTTCCCAGAGACGAAAAGTGCGGCCCCGGCAGGGTCAGGCTGCTGCCTGAAACCGCAAACCGGCGCTAACCGCGCCATAAAGAAACAGATAGAAAGCCATAGGGCTAACCAAAAATGAAAAACAAAGGAGAGATGATAATGCCGATCTTAAAGTCAATCGCAATACACGACAACGTCAAGGCAACATTGAAGTACATATTAAATCCCGAAAAGAAGGAAGGACAGTTTCTTTGCAATTCCCATAACTGCTTCACAAATGCTGATGACGCTTATTTGAACATGAAGTATGTTTATGAACAATGCACGCACCACAGATTTAACGAGCCCTTAAACAAAATTGGTAAGAACCGAGTTAAGACAATACACTATATCCAGTCGTTTAAGCCCGATCCCAACCTAACTCCGGAACAGGTACACCGCATGGGTTTAGCGTTTATCAGAAAAGCGTTCGGGGATAACGTCCAAGCCGTAATTGCAACTCACGTTGACAAGGAGCACCTACATAACCATATCCTGATAAATACATACGGCATCGACCGTCACAAGTATAACGACAACTATACAACGCGCCGCAAGCTACGTGATCATTCCGACAGGGTGTGCCTTGCTTTTGGTGTGCCGTACATCGAACCGAAACACAAGAGGGGTATGACTTACGGCGAGTGGAACGCGATTCGGAAAGGTACGTCGTGGAAAGAAAAGATGCGCCGCGAGATCGACACGCTTGTGCTGTCTTGCAAGAATTATGATGAGCTTGCTTGTGCGCTCGAAGAACGGGGCTATGTGTTCAAGTATGGCACAAACACAGCTATCAAAGCTCCGGGTCAAAAGAATTTTACGCGATTGAAAACGTTGGGCGAAGACTACATCGTTGAGAATATTGCTTCAAGAATTAAGTGGAAGGACGATCTGGGTAATGCTTCCCGCGAGGACGCATACAACAAGGGGCAAACCCTGACTATCTGTTTTGCAAGCACCATAACTCAGCTCGCTAAACGTGTAGTTGACGGAACGAAAAGAGAGAACAAACGCGATGAAAGTTTGGAGTACCTGCCGAACAACGACCGTGATGTATTTCAATTGTGAGCGCAGCTCGCGTTAATTAACAAGCTGAAAATCCATTCCATAAGCGAAGTTCACACAAAAATCGAGGAGACACAGAAAGAGCATGACAAGGCAGTAAAGAAATCTAACGCTCTCACAAAAGAACAACACCGCTTTGATGATCTGCTAAAACAGTGCGACAATTACCGTGAGTTAGAGGACAAGCCCGACAAAACTCTTGCGGAAAAGATGAAGCTACAAATAGCTAAATCCTCGCTTTCCCGTCATGGTATCAATTCTCCGGAAGATGTGCGACAGCTCGAAATTCAGAAACAGGATTACGACGACCGTATCGGGGAAATTCAAAAAACGATAGATGACAATGACTATCTTGTTAGAGCGCTCCGCGAAATATCTGATACTTACTATGATATATCACAGGGCGACTACATCAGTAAAATGATCGTTGAGAAGAAAGCGCAGCAGGAGACCTCGCCGGAAAATTCGGTGCAGGAAAAGACGACACCGGTGCCGGCACAGACTGTTTCCGCGCTGAAGCAGGACGAACCCAGACAGGAAACACCTAAAAACGTACAAAAGCAGGACGAGCCGACACAGGAGAACCCTGCAAAAAAACCTACAACACAAGAAACACACCGCAAGAAAAAGAGCATATGATCGGAGGTGAAGATCTATTATATACATATTCGGGGGTGTGCCGCCGTAGGCTTTGCTATGCAGTTTACGGCAAATCAAGCTAACAAAAAACAGAGACATAAACACGACAATGAAATTTCAAGGAGGAAAAGGAATGAGAAGAATACTTACAATCAAAGAAGCAGCGAAACTTATCGACGGTCTTACGGAATACCGCATCAGACAAATGGTGAAATCCGGTCAGCTCCCGTGCTTTATGGCGGGTAAAAAATATCTGATCGACGAGCAGGCTTTGTATAAGTCAGTGTTCGGTTATGTACCCGAAGATGTGAAGTCTGCATAAAGAAAAAACAAGCAATGAAATGATGAAAAGCCGCACCACGAAGCCATCTGCGCTTGTTACAAGTCTCGGATTCGAGGATCCGGTAACAGAAATTTTCTCGAACCACTTGACAAATCACGCTTTAATGTGTAAAATAATAAGTACAGATAAGTGCTGCAGTTTATTGAAGGAGGAATAAACCATGGCATCAATCAGCAAAAGAGGAAACTCTTATCGTATAAAGTTCTCGTGCGGTTATGACGCGCACGGTAAACAGGTAAGCCAGTTCAGAACATGGAAGCCCGAACCCGGTATGACAAAGAAGCAGATAGAAAAGGAAGTGCAGCGTCAGGCGTTCATGTTCGAGGAAGACTGCATGGGCGGCAACACCGTCTGCACGATAAAATTCGAGGACTTCGCCAAACAGTGGTTCAAAGAATATGCGTACATTCGTCTGAAAGCCGGAACTATCACAGGTTACGAAAACATGACGCCCCGCATATACAAGGCTCTCGGACATATCCGAATGGACAAGCTTACGCCACACCACATTCAGAAGTTCATCGTCGATCTCACGGAATGCGAACGCTTCGACACACCGAAAAAGCACGGAGGAAAGCTGTCCACCAAGACGATCAAGCTGTATAAATCATTTGTATCGACGGTTTGTGACTATGCAGTCAAAATGCAGATCATCAAGGAAAATCCGTGTAAGAATGTCACGATCCCGAAAGTAGTCACGCCGGAGAAAGACTTTTATTCCGTCGAGGAAGCGCAGCGGCTGCTTGAACTATTCGAGCAGGAGCCGGACGAAAACTATATGTTTGTTTGCTTCTATACTGTTGCAATTTATACCGGCTTTCGTCTCGGAGAATTGCTCGGTCTGGAATGGAAGGACATCGACTTCGACGCGAACGTACTTTCCGTCAAGCGCACCAGCCTTTATACCAAAGAAAAGGGAATCTACACCGATACGCCAAAAACCGCGTCAAGTATCCGTAGCCTGAAAGTCCCGCAGGGCGTTATGGACTGCCTTGTTAAATGGAAAAACTTGCAGGACGCACAGCGCGAAAAACTCGGTACGCAGTGGATCGACACAGACCGCATCTTCACCAAATGGAACGGCGATTATTTGTGCAGAGCCGCACCCTCGCACTTCTTCCACAAGTTCTGCGACCGGACGGGTATGCGCTATGTATCGTGTCACTCCATGCGTCATTTGAACGCTTCATTACTTGTAAATGCCGGAGTTGACGTGAAAACGGTGCAGAGTTGTTTAGGACACTCGACCCCGACAACGACTTTACAGATTTATCTGCATACCTTCCAGTCGGCACAGGCAAGAGCAATGGACGCTATCGCGGAGGCATTACCTATCGGTACAAGTTCCAATAATAAGATCAAAATTGCATAATTTTTGAAATAAGAGCCAAACAAGAGCCAAAACGCATTTTCAGCATAAAACCAAATGGACTTGAAGCCGCTTATAATGCGGGTTCAAGTCCACTAAGGGCTGGCTCCTGTTACTGGACTTGAATTGACCTTTACGCTTTTTGCGTCTTTTGGCAAATTCAAGGAAAGTCGCTTATAATGCGGTTTCACAGCACCGTACATTTAGTAGCTTGCGGTCACTTGAAGCAAACTTTTGTAAAAATAACGACCAAATAACGACCCAAATTAGGCGCACATCTGTTATACAATCAACATAATATTTTGGAGGATTAACAGATGAATAACATACTTAACAAGCTCTATTACGGCGAGATTTGCCCGTGTGAGAAACCTGCCCCTAACACCAAGCGCTTCATTGAGAACCGCGAGCTGATATGCTCCACCGAAAACAAGCTGCTTGAACAGTTTCCCGACTGTAAGGAACTGCTTGATATCTACACTGACGCACTTCACATCGAAGAGCAGTTAGAGTGCGAGGCTGACTTTGAAAGAGGGTTCAGACTCGGCGCGTCGCTCATACTTGACATAATGAAGATGTGAGAAAAATCCCCCGCTTCCGGCGGGGGATACTTATTACGCAATATTCAGCAATCTCACAACCAACGCAACTGTGAATACATCTATACTGAGGATTTTTTTTCTCTTACAAATTCCATGAATTCATTGACAGGCAGCGGTTTCGAGAAATAAAACCCCTGTATATAGTCTATTCCGAGGTTTGAGAGCGCGTCCAGCTGACGTTTCTCCTCCACACCCTCGGCTACGATCTTTAATCCGAGACGCTTTATTATCATTATAACACTTTCAAGCATAACACGGGCGCGTTCATTTGTGAAGAAAGCGGCTGTCATCGTCCGGTCAAATTTGACGATATCGACAGGCATATTAACGATATAGTCAAGATTGGATTCGCCGGTGCCAAAATCATCAAGGGAGAAACTGCAGCCGAATTCACGAAGCGTTTTCATATTCTCAAGCAGAACTGTACGCTGTTTTATCGTGCTGGACTCGGTTATTTCGAGATTGATGGAGGCAGGGTCTATGCCGTACTCCTTTATCTTGGCGGAATATCTCTCCGCAAGCTGTCTGTTTTCGCATTGGATCACAGACAGGTTCACCTCTATGTACTCGATTCCGAGTGCGGCAAGGCTCCCCGTTCCGATAAGATCACATACCTGCTCAAACACGCGCTCACCGAGCTGCTCAATAAGACCGCTCCTTTCTGCTATCGGTATAAACCGTCCGGGAAGCATATAACTGCCGTCCTTTTCCTTTATCCTTGCGAGAGCCTCTGCTGAAACGAAACGCCGTTCCGCGACTGAATATATAGGTTGGAGAAAGGTTTCCACTCTATCCTCGGCAAGCGCAGTTATTATATCATTCCTCAACATCTGATATTCGCTGAGCATATCAAGTACTTTTCTGTCAAGGACTGTCTCCGCGCCTGCGGAAGTATCCATATTATTGATTTCGTACTGATATGCGCCAAATAATTCTTCCGAGCTGCTGTACCCTGAGATTTCCGGTATGAGAAGATATGCGGGAGACAGTCTGAAATTACCCGTCCAGGTTTCCCTAAAGCGCTCCTTTATTTTCTCAAACGCCCTATCCGCTGTTTCTTGGTTTGGATATACCGTGATAAAGTCACCGCTGATACCACGAAACACCATATTTTCAGAGATCTTGCTCAGAAAGATGGCTTCTTCGGGGATAACAGTCTCCTCGGTAACCGAATCTGCACCGCTTGATCTGCCTTTGGTCACAATTATGCAGGAGCAGTTTTCATTGTTCTCGTAAAGCTGATTGAGGTAGTCTCTCAGCATTTGTATTCTATACACGCCCGTGGAGCGGTCGATATTCTCATCGGGTATTTCAAGTCTTGCATAAATAATCATGATCCCGAGAGCCATCCCGTAGCTTATCAACAGCAAATGACGGTCAATGACCTGTATTACAGCTCCTCCCGCCTGCATCAGCATCCACACACGAAGCGCGGAGCGACGCTGAGGAGCCATTCGGTGTTTTAAAGCGAAAGTCATAATGAATATACTGATAATAAACAGCGGTGAAAACACAAAGGTAAGATCGACCGCCGGACCGAAGCTGTATATTTTCCCGTCTTCGTTGTAGTATTCCAGCGGAAGCAGAAGCATCGCTATTATAGAAGTTCCGGTCAAACACGTCAGCAATATTCTGAATAGTTTGCTCGTCCGCAGCTCAGAGATGTCATAACACACATACTCGAACATGGACATAGCCGTAATCATTATCATAAAAAGGTAAGCCTTACAGGCAATATATGCAATAATTCCCGGAGTAAAGGCTATAGCTATTATTGAAACTATATCTGTGATTATACAAAAAGTCGTAACTATAATGATCCGCCTGAAGATACGGGCTCGCTCCGTGGGGATGCGCTTTCTCCCAAACACGAATATACCAATTATTATCATCAGGACAAGAGCGCATAGCTGCACTATTATATTTTGTGTCATAACCGTCATTCCTTTGCCGTTACTATGTCTAAGCTTCCATACCTATAGTTAATTTGCGTATAATTATATCTCGTATTGGATCACAGTTTGTATGCGAAGCAGACTTTGAGAGAGGGTTGAGCAGGCTCGGCACATCGCTTGTACTCGATATAACAAATATATCAGAAATGATCCTACCCTTCCGGCAGGGGATAAACTATCACGCTATATTGAGCAATCTCACAAATCCCGTGACCTTGAATATCTCCATTACTTCCTCATTTGTGTTGATAACCACCATATTTCCCTGCGTTTTCATCATCTTCTGCATTTGCAGCAGCATACGCAGACCTGCCGATGATATATATTCAAGCTCCTTCAGATCGAAGGTCATATCCGTTACGCCCTCGACCTCTTTGAGCAGCTTTTCCTCTATTTCAGTCACATTCATAGAGTCTATTTCGCCGATCAGCTCTATATTCATTGTCTTTCCGTCATTTGTCTTTTCAAATTCCATATCCGGACTGCTCCTTTCTCATTCAGCTCAGCTTGCCTGCACATCAACAGTTTTTTCCATTCTGAATATATTATGCCCGTCTTTTCGCTCATACCCGACATCGTCCATAGTCTCCTTGACAATGAAAATGCCTAAGCCCCCTATCGGTGTATCATCGAGGTCAAGACCGATATCCGGATCTTCTTTTGCGAGCGGGTCGTAGGGCTTTCCGCTGTCAATAAATGTTATTACAGCACGAAGCGGCGGCTCGCCGCCCACTATGCCGGAGGTATCAAACAATATCCGTGCCGTTCCGACATCGGGAGAATAAGCGTAGCTCGCAATGTTTATGTATATTTCCTCTACGCACAGCTTTATCTGTCGTATCAGCTTTTTCGGAGCGCCGCATTCGGTCAGAGCGTCCTGCAGGAATGTGAATACCGCAGACAAATTTTCTCTCGTTGCGTCTATCGTCAATTCTTTCATTTTCCTCTCCTTCTTACTTGCCGCCTTTCCATATAACGCTCATTATCGTAACATCATCGAACTGATCGCTTTCCCCTGCAAATTCATTGACTTTACGCATCATATCATCAAGCAGTTCCTTCGGGGAAACATTATGCCTGTGATTGAGTATTTTCAGCATTTTATCCGTTCCGAAGCGTTCTCCGTCGGGATTTTTTCCTTCCGGCACACCGTCTGTATAGAGGAAAAGCCTGTCACCGGTTTTCAGTTCGATCTTTTCGTCAAAATACTCAATGTTCTCGGCAGCAGCGAGCGGGGGCATATTCTCGCCCACGATAAGCTCGTAGTCACCGCCTTCGTGCATCAATGCCGGATATTCGTGTCCTGCATTTGAGGAGATAAGTTCGCCTGTGGACAGCGTAAGTATTCCGAGCCATGCCGTTACAAACAGACCGGAGGGATTATCGGCGCAGAGTGTATTGTTGATGTCCCACAGCATCTGCGCAGGTGTTCCGGGCGCAGTCGTGCGTATCTTTATAAGGGTTTTTGCGATTATCATAAACATTGCGGCAGGAACGCCCTTACCGGACACATCAGCCATAACAAGAGCAATATGGTCATCATCAATGAAGAAGAAGTCGTAGAAGTCGCCGCCGACCTCCTTTGCCGGAGTCATAGCCGCATACAGCTCGATGTCTTTACGATCCGGGAAATCTGTCGGGAGCATATCCGCCTGTATCTTTGCCGCAACTCCGAGTTCTGCGGAAATGCGTTCCTTCTCAGCAGTCACGGAAGTAAGGTTATCTATGTAATTCCCGATATCATTCTCCATTTTTATCATAGCGCCGGAGAGGTTTCCTATCTCGTCGCGCCTCCTCATCTTAAAATCGGAGAATTTTTTTCTGTCCTCATTGTTGCTGATATAGCCGACCGCGATGTCGGAGAGTTTATTCAGCGGCTTGATGACTGCGAGGTCAATGATGATAAGCGTTATGATACAGATAACGATCGTTATTGCTACAAGAGTTGCGGTAAGTGATATGATAAAAGAGGATTCGTTTGCCTTTATCGCATTCATGTCGAGATCGACACAGATAACTCCCACATATTCGCCGCTGCTGTCATAAACACCTGCCGTTGCTGTTACAAGCCAGCCGTAAGCATCATAATTCGTGATGTATGGCTTCATAGGTTCGTGCTTTTCTGCGGATTCCCAGTCCGCTTCATCGGCGTGGTCTGCTACGCCCGGTAAACACGGGTCTTCCTCTGCCGCATCGACAAGATACAAGGCATAAGGGATAGAATGGCTGAAGTCATAATCCGTGGCATATATTGAAGCAAGCGTGGATATACCCGCTGTCTGAGTCTTGGATAACTGCTCATAGACTTTTTTGAACTCGGGCATATCGGTTATAAAGGCAAACTTTTCGATCTGGGCATTGAACGCATCACTTCCCCAGTCGTCACTCAGAACGACATCATCGTCGGGGATCTTGTCAAACACCTCAAATACCGCATCTCTCACGACCTTCATTGCATCGCCGTCAACGGTCAGCGCCGCTACATAAGCAAGGTCGCTTGCCTGATTCTTGAAGTTCTCTTCATTGGTTCTTGAAAATCTTATGGCGCTCATCAGGATAGCAACGACGCAGAGAACAGCCGACAGCGCTATAATGATTATGGCAGCCTTGATTTTAAGCGGAAACCTTGTTTTAGTGCTCATTATCAGTAACCTCCCTCAGATCTCCTTTACTTGCTTCCTTTCCAAACCACACTCATCATTGTAACATCATCGAACGGGTCGTCCTTCGGCTGGAATGAATCCACCTCCCACTTAACATCCGTTACTATCTGTTTTGGGGACAAGTCTCTCTTTCGTCTGAGGAGATCTACAAGCCTGTCCATACCAAAGCGCTCGCCCCTTGCAGACTTGGCTTCGGGGACACCGTCGGTGTACAGGAAAAGGGTATCACCCTTTCGGAGCATCAATGTTTCCTTTGTGAATTCCATATCTTCCATAGCCGCAAGCGGAGCGCAGTTGTCATTCTGAATGACCTCAATGTCATTTCCGTGAACACCTATGATCGGATACTCGTGTCCCGCATTCACATACTCAACAACACCTGTTTTCAGATCAAGGATACCGAGCCACACGGTTATAAACAGCCCAGCGCTGTTATTGGCACAAAGGATATGGTTTACATCACGGAGTATCTCAACGGGATCGCTGCTGAGCATTACCTTGTCACGAATGACAGCTTTCGCAACTACGCAGAACAGAGCGGCAGGAACGCCCTTTCCTGCAACGTCAGCCATAACAAGAGCGATATGGTCATCATCAGTGAAGAAAAAGTCGTAGAAGTCTCCGCCGACCTCCTTTGCCGGAGTCATAGCCGCATACAGCTCGATGTCCTCACGTTCCGGGAAATCTTTCGGAAGCATATCCGCCTGTATTTTTGTTGCAACTCCAAGTTCAGCTTCCTTTGCTTCCTTTTCACGTTTCATTTCGGAGAGATGATTGAGATGATCAACAATATTTATCTGCATAGAGCGTATTCCGCTGTAAATATCCTTGATCTCGTCACGGCTCCTTATTTCAAGATCGACAATATTTGCGGTCTCGTAGCTTGCATTTTCGGTGGGCGAGAACTCTTTCATCTGCCGTGTGAGCGTTTCTACCTCAGTTTCTGTCACTTTATCATAATAAATACGTTTCTCGATCTCTTTTACGAGAAACTTACCACCAAAGTATGTAATGATATTTATAGACAGCAGCATAAGCAATATACCGACAAGTCTGAATGTCATATTTGCAACAAAAAGTTCATCATCGGCAGGCAGTAAATGCCGCCCGTTCACAAACCACGATATTACCATAGAAACAAGTATTCCGACAGTCTCGTAAGCTACCAGCTTAACATCAAAGAAAAACGCAAACACGATAACAAACAGCGTGCAGTATGCCCAGAAATCTGAGAACGGCCATATATATGAGATGGCGTTCCATTGAATAATGATAACTGTTGCTGTCACATATTTGGCTTGAACAAGCCGGTTCTTTCTGACGACACCGTCTTCGTCAAATCCTGTTTTCATAAAGAAGATACCGAGAGCGAAGTAAATGATATCCGAGGCGCAGAACAGCCACATTGCGGTTTCATTAATATCAGGATAAAAGCCGAGAAAATGCAGAGTCGTGATAGTTGCGCTCGCGCACAGGCAGAATATCGGTATTATCATTACTACTATCTTATAAACTCGTTTTGTGTAAAGATCAAGGACGGAAAGCTTATCGGGCATATTCAGCCTCTCCTTTGTATATTATAAAGGCGCACTCGCAGGGGGCATATTACCGCTCGGAGTGCGCTTTGTTAATGTTATTTCCAAAAATGGGCGCAGATAAGCTTGCTTGCTTGCTTAAATCGTAGCGCATCAACATAACCTTGTCAACCCCATTCCCGGGAAATATTATAAAAATATCTATTAAACAGTATAGCATATATTGGATAGATTGTCAATATCAAATTCTCCGAAATTTCAGTGAACCGGTTGCCGCCTGATGCTGACATCTTTGGTTCAGACCGAACAAAAAACGCCCTCTGAGCCACATTTGATATGTTGGTAGGATAATATCATTACCTGCCTGTTTTGAACGGCGCAGAACGCAAAAAATCAGCGATTTTCGACCCGTTTTTGCCTATTTCGGAGGTGTCCTGCATCCGCTGTTTTTCTCCCAATTTTAATATGCTGGCACGATGAACGCTTTGTTCACCGTACCCGTTGCATTTCGGTGTCATTTTGCTCTCAAAACCGCCCTGTTAACAGGGAAATTTGGCAGTTGCGCAACATCAGCCGTATATCCATACCACCCTGTACACAGGAGCATAATTCTCCCTGTTAGCTGGGTAGAACCACCACCCGATTTCAGGGTAGTGGTTTTTCTGCTGCTGAAATCACGAACAAAGCGACGGCAACGGTCAATCCCGCCGCCGTTTTTCCTTTTTCATAAGAAAAGCACAAACTGTAACTATTTTTTGCTTAGCACATTCGGTATACGCGGTCAGACTAAACTAACAAAAGTCAGCTATTTTACTGCGTTTAGCTCATCTGCGCCACCGCTTCGACTAAACAAAAATGCACGTTAAAACGTCCAAATCTAAGGTTACAGTTTTATGCAAAAAGTAGATTTAAGATTCATCCGAAGGTGAATTTATACGCTCCACTGCGCTGAAAATGTTAGCTTTCCAATATCATAAAAAATATGGTAAGTCAACAGGCTTTTTGAACAAATATATTCTCTATAGGAATATATTATTGTGCAACATTCCTATTTTTTGATATTTTTCTCAAATAGGGGGATAACAATAAGTTGTTGACATTTTCTTCCTGAGCTGTTATTTTATTCTCACACGAACGCTTTGTGCCATTAACGTCCGTGTCAGCTCCTTGAAAATTGAATATGCCGATTTTTCCGTCAAGACCAGTAAATAGCCTTGACCCAAGATTGTCGAATTGTGTCGTCACGGACGATATATATAAGCAAAGACCTTAAATGCCGCCTCCGATACATATCAAAAGAATATGTCACGGCAGTGCCGTGTAAGCAGTATGTACAAGGAGGATTCCATTATGGAAAACAACAAGCGCAGAATGCTCACCATTAAAGAGGCGGCTCGTCTGATCGAAGGTATCACAGAGTACCGCATTCGTCAGGATGTGTTGCATTTGCTTTTTTATCCAGGCAAATGCTCCGGACAGCTTCGCTCGTTCAAAGCAGGCAACAAATTTCTTATTGCAGAGAGCGACCTTTACGAAACCGTTTTCGGAAAGTCCTCCGTCGTAATCGACGGGGGCAAAGCGTGACGATATTTGAAACTGTCAGAGAGCAGATAGCACTGCCGGACGCGGCACAGCTCTACGGCATAAGCAGCAGAAGCGGGAACGTCAGGTGCATCTTCCACGCGGACAACACGCCGTCGATGAAGCTGTACGACGATCATTTCCATTGTTTCGGCTGCGGCGCTCACGGAGATGTGACCGACTTCACAGCGCAGATATACGGGCTGTCTAAAATCGAAGCAGCGCGAAAATTGTGCAGCAATTTCGGACTCTCGGAAGAACCCTACATCTCTGCGCCAAAAAAGTGCAGACGACTAATGACGGAACGGGAGAGAATACAGCTTGCGTTCGATGTCCTCACGGACTATCTCGTAATGCTGAAAGACTTCCGCGCCGTGTATGCTCCGCTTGATGAAAGCGAGAGCCTTGACCCGAGATTTGTCGAGA
>JAGAWN010000296.1 GCA_017941355.1 Ruminiclostridium sp.
ATTAAATTGCGTGGCAGCATTTAAAGCTGCATTTTTCGGCGTGCAGCCTTGATGCTGCACGCTTTTTTGTTTACGGGAAACTGCAAGGAGGGTGATACATTGAGAATGATATCAAATAACAGAAAATATACTGCCGAATTCAACATCATACATTACGATGCAGAGTATGGGTTTAACTCATCAAACGATGGTTATGCCAGAATCGAACTTGTGACACGGATCCCCAAAACAGTCCTGTATTTATATGACGAAAATGAAAAAATGATACCCGCAGCTTCCTTTTCCGATATGTTCGGAAACACGGTGTATTATACCGGCGGAGTAAAATGCACTTGGGATAAAGCCCGGAGAAGATATTCGGGAGTATTAACATACAAGGTGAAAAACGGATCGACTTATATTCAGTTTTTCGGATATGACCGCGCAGGGCGCAGCAGAGGCAGACTATCGTTCAGAGTTTCTTTCCCGACATTTGATTCTGCCTAAACCGGCCTTCGCTTCACACCGTTCTGTATGACAATTCGGGTGAATGTGACAGTTCAGATAAAAATATCATAAAAACCGCCCGCGAGGCTGCCGAAGCCTTGCGGGTGTTTTTTTGCCGCAATGTGAAAACTATGTGAAAAAAGCTGCTCATTCCTTGTATTGAACGCGAAAACATAGTATAATAAAAGTTATGCTATTTCAGAATAAAGGTGATAAGATGTCATATCAGGACGACAAAAGGGAGCTTTTGAAGCTCAAACAAGGCATAATAGACGAGTCCGAGTCGGAGATACATGAGGAAGAAAAGCCTGTGTATGAGCTGCACGGCTTCAAGAAAGTCGAAAACTTCTTCTACCACTACAAATGGTATGTGGTCGCGGGAGTGTTCTTCGCGGCAGTGGCGGTGTTTCTTGCAGTCTCGCTGCTGCAAAAGGAACAGGGCGACCTGCGGGTGCTCATGGTAACAAAGGACAAGGATATCGCGGCAAACGTGCAGTACAAGACACAGGAGATAGAACAGGCTTTCGAGCTGTACTGCCCCGACTACGACAACAGCGGGTATATCCACGTTGATGTATATAATGTCGATCTCAGCGAAAACCCCGATCCGCAGTATTCACTCGCTGCCGTAACAAAGGTGACGAGTGAGATCATGTACGGCGAGGCGCAGCTTTTCGTTGTGGACAGCGCCGGCGCGGAAGCCGTGACGAACGGTCAGCTTTCACAGTTCGTCGATCTGTCCGAACTGTACCCCGATACCGATTGCATCAACGGCGTGTTCCTGCATATTAAGGACAGCGGGTTCGCAGTCAACGCTCAGTATTACGAAGCCTGCCCCGACGATCTTTACATGGCGGTGCGCAGGGTAAGCCAGGAAGATCAGAACAGTGACCGCGCCGTTCCCGCGCAGAAAAAAGCTCTCGAAGTCATCGACAACATCGTGAACGGTTACTACGCAGGCTGGGTAGATGACAGCGGCAGGATCTACGGTATCGGCGGCAAGGAGGAATTCTACGCAAATGAAACGTGACAACATACTTCTTATCGCGGTCAAGGGGCTTGGATTCGCGGTATTCGGCGATATTCTCGGCGGCATTATGACAGTCTCGCTCGCTCCCCTGCTGTCGGAATGGTTCATTCCGTACATCGCGCTGCTGTTCACGGTGTTCATCTACGGTTCACTGCTGTTCACGGCGGGAATGAAAGACGGGCAGAAAGAAACAAAAATGCTGCGCGCCAAACGTATTGACACCATACCGAAAAACCGCTGGATATTCGTCGGACTTGCGATGGCGGGAGTCGAACTGGTTCCGTGCGCAGCGCTCCTCGCCTGCACCCTCGGTGCTTTCGCGCTTACGGGAGAGATACTTCTCGGCTCATACTTCGTGTTCGGCGCGTTTGCCCCCGCTTTCTTCATAATCGAGGACGTTCACGCCATGTCACCGGCATTCCCGGTGATACTCGGAGCTGTGTACCTCATCATCACTCCGGTCGCCGCACAGCTGGGCTACAAATTCGGGATCGACGATAAATCATTCAAAGATTTCATGTATGAAAAGTAAGGAGACAAAGAAGTGAAAAAAGGAATACTGTTTGACCTCGACGGCACGCTCTGGGATTCCTCGGCAAACGTCATTGAAGCATGGAACAAGTGCATTGCCGACAATACCGACCTCGGACTCACATTCACGCAGGCGGATATGCGCGGCTTCATGGGAAAGACCCTTGAAGATATCGCCGATCTGATGTTCCCGATGCTGCCGCGCGAGGAGCGCATAGCACTTATCCGCAAATGCACCGACGCGGAGCATGACTACCTCCGCACTCACCCCTCCGACTACTTCCCGTCTGAGCGTGAAACTCTCGAAAAGCTCAGCGAGCGGTATTTTCTTGCAGTCGTGAGCAACTGCCAGGACGGCTATATCCAGCTGTTCCTCGATCAGTGCGGATTCGGCAGCCTGTTCTCAGACTTCGAGTGCGCAGGCAGAACGGGTCTCGACAAGGGCGACAACATAAAGCTCGTTGCGCAGCGAAACGGGCTTGACAGCTGCATATATGTGGGCGACACAGTGCTTGACGGCGAGGCTGCACGCAAGGCGGGCGCCCCGTTCGTTCATGCGGGCTACGGCTTCGGCTCGCCGGACGACTTCGATCTTCGTATAAACACATTCTCGGAACTTGCGGCAGCCGCGGAAAAGCTTCTCGGCTGAATCTCTACAGGTTGCTGCCGAAAGGGATACGAAAGATCAGATCAATTGCGAACAATACGGCAAGAACGGTGCTGACTGTATTCAGCGCCGTTTGTTTTTTTACCGCGCACAGCTTCTTCCACAGCGGAACAGCGCCGTACAGTGCCGCCGTACCGATAACTCCGAATCTCAGCGATGCCGCGAGACTTACTCTTCCGTCGAAGTTGAAAGGTTCTCCGTCATAGAACCACAGACTTCGGAATCCCACCCCGGCAATATCCAGAAGATATGAAGCCCCCAGTTCGATAACCGTTGCCAGTGCGCATATCCCGGCAAAAACGAGCACGACATTCCGCAGCCTGTGGGAAGATGCACCCGCAAGCCTGCCGAAAACTCCGTACAGCGCCAGTCCTCCGGATCCGTAGATCGGCAGCCACGGACCGAACAGAAATCCCCTGTTCTCAAAATAGCCGTATGCCCACATCGTCAGCAGCACTTCGTACATCCACCCCAGCACAGCAAAAATCAGAAAAAGCAGGAACAGATCCCGCAAAACGATCAGCTTTTTCACATTACCTCCGGATACAGCAAAACCGTGAGCCGAAGCCCACGGTTTCGTTTATTGCCGTACAATTCATTACTTGTTAAGACGTGCTTCGATCTTGTCGAGTTCATCATAGAGAGCCTGCGGGATATTTCCGCCCTTAGCCTTGATGTTCTCGTCATAGTAGCGGCGCATCTCCTTGATTTCTTTCTTCCAGAGATCCTTGTCAACGTCAACGAGGCGCTTGACAGTATCGAGAGTTACCTCGCCCTCAAGACCCTCAATGTTGATATCCTCGGGCTTCGGAACATAGCCGATAGGAGTTTCAACAGCGTCAACAGTACCCTCGCAGCGGTCAATGATCCAGTCGAGAACTCTCATGTTGTCGCCGAAACCGGGCCACATGAAGTTGCCGTTCTCGTCCTGTCTGAACCAGTTTACATTGAAGATCTTAGGAGCCTTGTCGCCGAGCTTCTCGCCCATTTCAAGCCAGTGGTTCCAGTAGTCGCCTACGTTGTAGCCGATGAAAGGCTTCATAGCCATAGGATCGTGACGGAGTACGCCTACCGCGCCTGTTGCAGCAGCAGTAGTCTCGGAAGAAACTGCGGAGCCGATGTATGTTCCGTGTGTCCAGTCAAAGGACTGATATACAAGCGGAGTTGTGGAAGCGCGTCTGCCGCCGAAGATCATAGCGGAGATCGGCACACCGTTCGGGTTGTTGAACTCGGGCGAGAGGCACGGGCAGTTCTCTGCGGGAGCAGTGAAACGGCTGTTCGGGTGAGCAAGCACTTTCTTCTTGCCGGTCTTTTCGTCGATCTGAGAAGTCCACTCCTTGCCGTTGCAGTCGATACCTGTCCACTCCTGAGCGTTCTCCGGCGGGTTCTTGTCAAGACCCTCCCACCAAACGGTCATATCGTCCTTATTGATAGCAACGTTGGTGAAGATAGCGTTCTTTCTTGTGGACTCAAGAGCATTGAAGTTGGACTTTGCGTTTGTTCCGGGAGCAACTCCGAAGAAGCCGTTCTCGGGGTTTATAGCGTAGAGTCTGCCGTCGGGGCCTGGCTTCATCCAAGCGATATCATCACCGACTGTGAATACTTCATAACCCTTCTTCTTGTATCCCTCGGGCGGAATGAGCATTGCGAGGTTGGTCTTGCCGCAAGCGGACGGGAACGCTGCTGTAACGTAGAACATCTTGCCGTCGGGCTTCTTTACGCCGAGAATGAGCATATGTTCAGCCATCCAGCCCTCGTTCTTACCCTGGAAAGAAGCGATACGAAGAGCGAAGCACTTCTTGCCCAGCAGAACGTTTCCGCCGTAAGCGGAGTTGATAGACCAGATAGTGTTGTCCTCCGGGAACTGCACTATGTAGCGCTTCTCGGGGTCAACGTCAGCCTTTGAATGAAGACCGCGCACGAAGTCGTTGCTGTCAGCCGGGAATGCGTCAAGCACCTTCTTGCCCATTCTTGTCATGATAGCCATATTCAGTACAACGTAAATGGAGTCGGTAAGCTCGATACCTGTCTTTGCGATAGGGGAGCCGATCGGACCCATCGAATACGGGATAACGTACATTGTTCTGCCCTTCATTACACCGTCGTACATAGGTGTGAGCATAGCGTACATTTCCTTGGGATCCATCCAGTTGTTTGTCGGACCTGCGTCCTCCTTGCGGCGGGAGCAGATAAAAGTTCTGTCCTCAACACGGGCAACGTCGTTGGGCTTTGTTCTGTGGTAGATACAGCCGGGGAGCTTTTCCTGGTTGAGCTTTATCATCTCACCCGTTGCGAAAGCCTCCTCGCGCAGCTTTGAAAGCTGCTCCTCGCTGCCGTCGATCCACACTACCTCATCAGGCTTGCAGAGTTCTTTCATCTCTTCAAACCATTTGAGGATGTTCTGATTGTTTGTCATCATAGCGTTTTCTCCTTACTTTATAAATTTATACTGCAAGAGTATTTACTTACAACACACAAATATATTATAGTACATTTTTGCCTAAAGGTCAAGAGTTTTTTATACATTTATGACATTTTTTGCATATTCCATATAATATGGTATTTCCGGGATTTCGCCGCTTCCGCCGGAAGTTTTCGAAAGTTTACAGCAAAAGGCAGACTAAGAAGCCTGCCTTTGTACTTATGATTTTGTTTTTACCTTAACAGCGTCCGACGCTTTCATTTCCGTCCATTTACCGTTCACATAAGCACGGACTATGAACTTGTAGGTCTTGCCGGATTTCAGACCGGTCACGGTAGCAGAAGTCCCGCTTACCGCCTTGACCTTGGTATATTTGCCGTCA
>JAGAWN010000297.1 GCA_017941355.1 Ruminiclostridium sp.
CAGCCGGAGGACCGGAACATTCTTCTTCCCGATATTCTTGACGGAGTTATAGACAGAGAGAAGTCTCGCGCAGTGATCGCAAGCGCAAACCGCACTACAACAAGAGAATACTTCTGTAAGCATCAGGGACAAATGACATTTGAGCCTGTCGTTTTTTCAAAGCCGCACGGCTTCAATAAAGGCGGCTGTAAATATGAAAAAGCTCCTACGCTTACGGCAAACGGTGATTATCAGCATAATCACATGGTCGTTGAGCCGGTCAATTATACTGCCGACGGCAAGGCGCAGACGCTTAAAGCACAGTACATAAATACGAACGTGCGGAATATATGCTGTTATACATCAACCTACGGAGCTACGGGAGTTGCCGAGCCTGTGAATATGACCGCAAACGGAAAAGCAAAATGTCTCAGAAGCACCTACCACAAAAACGGAATCAGAGATATGGTAGCCAACAGCGTTGATCGCAGGACTTGTGTCGCTGAAGCTGTCAGAGTAGGTTCATTTCCTCGTTCTGACGGAGAATTGACAGACGGGCAAGGATTCCGCATTTACAGTGCGGACAGCAAAGCCGTAACGCTTAAAGGGTGCAGCGGCGGCAAAGGCGGCAAAACAGGCTTGTATGCGATACCGATAGAGTTTGTCGGTAATGAGCCTGTCAGGGCAGTAAGCGGAGCTGACGGAAAGGCTTATGATGTTTACAGAGTCGAGAACGGAATGATATACATAGGTGATAAGCCGTACCCGATACGGCTTTCGGACGGCTTGTATATTATCCGCAAGCTCACGGTGCCGGAATGCATGAGATTGCAGACAGTGCCGTATTGGTACCGATTTCCTGTACATGATACGCAAGCGTATAAAATGCTCGGCAACGGTTGGACAATTGAGGTGATCGCGCATATCATCAGAGCAACACAAAAATAGGACTGTCCCGGTCGGGCAGTCCTATTGTGCTACATATAGCACAATTTAACGGAGGTATAAGAAAATGATTCATGAAAATGAAATTAAACTGCTCGCAGCCGCTGATTGGCATTGGTATGAAAACCGGGAGCTTGAGCAGTTGAAGAAAATTGATTTTGATATATGCGTTACGCTCGGAGATATTCCGATAAATGCGTTAAGAGCATTAAAAGCGATCTCAGCTGATCGTCCGATGATAGGTATTGCCGGGAACCACGATGATTGGGATACACCGGAGCATGGCGGTGCTGAAAATATAAGCGGCAAGTCTGTATATTACTGCGGCTATGATTTTGCAGGATTGTCGGGGTCTGCTCTTTACAAATACGGCGATTATCCTATGCTCACGCAGCGGGAAAGTCTGGAGATCTGCCATAAAATAGACAAAGCCGATATTTTTCTGTCACATGACAGTATGTATCATCTGATCGGAAAAGACAAGCCGCACGCCGGACTGCTTGGTATTGATTATTATAACATCAAGAACCGTCCGAAGCTCAATCTTTGTGGACATCATCACGTTTCGGGAGAGTATATGCGTTACGGAATAAAAACTATATGCGTTTTCAGATGTGCATTGATAACATTTCCGAATATCAGCGTCAAAACGGTATTTTGAAAATTTGTGCTATATGTAGCACAATTGACATTATAAGATTTTTATGGTAAAATGGAGGCAGTCAATATGAATAAACATAAAAAACTTGAGAGTATAATTGCTCCTTGCTGTGGTTATCCATTTGAAGAAAAATACAGTGATGATATGAATAAACAAGCTGAAACGGCTGTAAAAGGCTTTTTTAATGCTTATAAAAAAATTAAGCCGCAAAGCGACAAGCTGTTCGGCGGCTTGCACGGAAGCTATTATTCATTTTTGTTCAGAGTCGTTCCGTTTCAAAAGGCACTTGAAAGCAAGAATTATGCGCTTGCTTGTCATGAATTGGAAACAATTAATGCCTATGAGGACATTTTGCAGGAAAACATTTATAATATGCTGATTTTCATTTGGAACAGGAGCCACGGAGATGTTTAAGAAAAGGTACACAGAAAACGATGTTTTGCGCAGTGCCGAATTGAAAAGCTTTAACAGTGTTACAAAGCTTGCGGAACAGATGACGGATATAAACGATCTGAATTATCTTATTGATATGCTGAAATATGACTTATGTGTCAGTGAAGCGGTCAAAGCAATGTACAATAACGGCTTTTCTAAACCTATTGAGTCTTTTATTCCGACAGAATGTTACGACAGGGAAAAGAACAGGATCAATATTGTTGCCGATGACGAGATAGATTTTAAACTTGTGCCGGAGAAAACCTATGTTGCCCCTTGGGATCTGCGTCGAAGTCTTAAAATGTATAAGAAGCTGAGTGAAGCGGAGTTTGAATATAAAGCGGATAACCATAGTTCTTATTACTATGACGACATTGATATATGCTATGTTTTTTGCGGCAATCACTCTCAGCACATCGGGAGCTTGTTGAGAACCGGAACGGTAAAGAGCAAGCTCTGCCAAACCCGACTTTTATATGAGCATATACATACGGACGGTGAGAAATGGTATAACAGCCATACCGGAGAGCAGATTTACTCCGTTTATGATTTCAGAGCCGCAGCGGTTTATCATTTGGCGCAAATGAGATATAATATTTTCTTTTCGGAAATGAAAGAAAAACTTGACAAATAGCCGAAAACCGATTATAATACATATTATAGATGTTCGATTGCTCATCTGTTCGGTGTTTCGCTACCGTCCGTTTAGTCATAACGGGAAAGGCGGCGAGGTTATTTATAGGTGTTTCGCTACCTTCTCTTTGAGGAAAAGGCGACGAGGTTTGGCGTTTCGCTGCCATCCGCTTAACCACAACGGGGAATGCGAGGAAAAGCAATATCAGATGTTCTGTTGTTCATCTGAGGAGTACTCGGCACTCACAAAAGAAGATCGGGATGTTATAGGAGTTCCCGACACTCATGAAAAAAGTTCGGGCTTTAATAGGAGTTCTTGGCGCTCATAAAAAAAGTTCAAGAAAAAAAGGACGGTTCGCCGTCCTTTTCTATTTGTGCTATATGTATCACAATTAAACATCAAGCAGCTTTTCCGACACATCGGATATCATTTCTGCAAGGAGCTGTGCAAGAGCCGGAATGAAATACAGTACCAGTGCTACAGCGGCTTCGATGAATACGGAATAAGTCCAACCGAACAATAAACCGGAGATCAGAGCCATTGCAATCATTATCCCCGATATTAACGTTGCGGCAACTCCTGCAAGAGATGAGACAAGTTTCAATACGCCTGTGAATACTGATATAACGAAATAAAATAATCTGCATAAAATTCTGAGTGCAAGCATAGTATTTCCTCCTTAGACTGTCAGGGTATAGCTTCTTTATTATATTATATCACAATAATTATAAAATGTCAATAGTTTTTCTAACTAATTTGTTATTTTTTTGAAAATATTTTTATTTATCAAATTGTGCTATATGTAGCACGTTTTTTCTTTTCGGAAATGAAATAAAAGCCTTGACAAAGGGCTGAACGTCGGTTATAATAATAATTGAGAATGACTATAAGTCACTAACGTGGGGCTGACACGAGAAGAAATCCGAAAGTTTTGCCGGACGAATGAGCCGGAGGGTTGGCGGGCAACAGAAAAACCCGAAATTCACGCCGAACGAATGGGTCGGAAGGTTGGCGGACAACAAAAAAATCAGTCACTAAAGGGAATTGCTCGCACTGCGGTGTTGGCGTTCCCTTTTAAATTTTCTTTTTCGGTTTTGAAATTGCTTTATGAAAGGATCGTGGTAATTATGAAGGCAAGCTTTGAGTATTGCAAATTCCTTTTGGCTCAGCTGAAAGAAAAACTGGACGGATATACCATTATCGATATACCCGAACCGGATTATGAAGAAACGATTGATCTTTTGGAGGAAACTATTGACGAATTATCGGTACTGCACTCAACAGAAAGTGAATGCAGCAAGGTCAAAGATGAGGATCCCGCCGACAAAGACTATTTGTCATTTGCTGATGAGAAAGATGAGCGTCAGATCTTTCACATGGAAAAGAAGAACAGACAACTGAATTTTGATAATCAAATGCTGAAAAAAGAAAACGATGATCTGATAAAGCAATATAACGCTTCTTTGGAAAGTTATAATGAATTCCTGCGTAAAGACAATATCAGATTGAAGAAGGACAACAAGCATTTAGTCGAGGAGAGTCGCAAGCTTCGCAAATATCTTCATGAACTGGAAAGAAAAATGAATAAGGACGAGTAAGATTTTGTAAATCTTAAAAAACTATTGACAAACGCAGAGAAGTCGAGTATAATGATAGTAGAGAATGACTATAAGTCACTAACGTGGGGCTGACACGAGAAAAAATCCGATATTATTGCCGTACTTCGTGTGACGGACGGTTGGCAGGCAACGAGAAAAACCTGATATTCTTGCCGTACTTCGGGTGACGGACGGTTGGCGGACAACGGAAAAATCAGTCATTAAAGGGAACGGCTTTCGCTGCGGTGTTAGCCAGTTCCCTTTTAAATTTTTGTTAATTTAACGAAAGCTATTGACAAATCGACAAAAGTTGATTATAATATAATTGACAGATGTTCGATTGCTCATCTTATTAGCGCTCACCGCTATGAGGGCAGAGTTTATCTATTAGCGCTCACCGCCACAAGGGCAGAGTTCAAAGCAATCAAGAAAAAGGGGTTCCAAACTTTTGTTCGGTTACTCCTTTTTTAAATTTTGTAAATTTCAAAAAATCTATTGACAAAGTCTAAAATATTGATTATAATATAGATGGATAGTGAAAACTATCAGTGGATTGCCACTTAAATCCGAAAGTCGTGCCGAACGAATGGGTCGGAAGGTTGGCAGGCAACAAAAAAACCTGAAAACGTGCCAGACGAATGGGCTGGAAGGTTGGCGGACAACAAAAAAAGCAATCACTAAAAGGGAGTTTCCAAACTACGGGGCGGTTACTCCCTTTTTAAATTTTTGTTAATTTAGCGAAAGCTATTGACAAATCGGCGAAAGTTGATTATAATATAATTGACAGATGTTCGATTGCTCATCGTAGTGGTGTTTCGCTACCGTCCGTTTAACCACAACGGGAAAGGCGACGAGGTTTGGTGTTTCGCTACCATCCGCTTAACCACAACGGGAAAGGCGACGAGGTTTGGTGTTTCGCTACCATCCGCTTAACCACAACGGGGAAGGCGACGTAAAAAGCAATCTAAAAGCCGAGTTCTTCTCGGCTTTTTCTAATAAAGGGGTGTATAGTTTATGGATGTTAAATTCTATTATGTAAACGCAAATTATATTGAATTTTTAAAAAAATATGAGTATAATGTTAGAAATTTTAATAGTGTTCCTAATGTGGAATATGCCAACAATAACAAATTTTTTTATGGAACTGTGTTAAAAAAGAACGGCATCAACTATTATGTCCCTATTTCGCACGATATTAATAGCAGCCCTAACTCTATGGTTATGATAACAAAGCCGAGGAGAACAAAAGACAAACCTTTTAAGTTGGGGACGTTAAAATTTTTATACATGATACCAGTCCCCAATAATCAATTGATAGAGCTAAATGTTAACGATATAAAAGATAGCGACAGAAGGCGTAGAGTTATAGACGAGCTTGCCTATTGCAACAGAAACAGAGAAAAGATTTTTAATCAAGCTCAAAAAACATACGATATAGTAATTGCAACAGAAAGCCAAAAGCTCAAAAGAAATTCCTGTGACTTCAAGCTTCTTGAAGAAGCATATCGAGAATTTTGCGGACTTGCCGAACCTAAACAAGATCAGAGCAAAACTGTGGAAGTGACGCAACACGAAGCCGATAAAACACTTGATGCAGTTATTGAAATACTTGATGAAACTATCGCGGAGAAGAACGAAGCTATTTCAGAGAGGAACAAAGCTATAGCTGAAAGAGATAAGGCGTTAGCGGAATTCAAACAATTCAGATCGGAAGCTATGGCGAATTCCGAAGAGTTCAATGCAATAATGAAAGAAAATCCCGCTCTCAAAGCCGCTTTTAAGGCAGCGAGAGAAAGGCATTTGGAAAGCAAAGATCAGAAGCCGACAATGCCCGATAAAAGCGCTCCGAACGATACGCAGACTATAAAACCAAAGAAACCAAAACGCTGATGTGCTACATATATCACAATTTTGCAGGGGCTTCTCCCCTGCCCTTTTTTCTTTTTCGGGCTGAAAATAAAAAATCCTCCGCAGCAGCCGGAGGGCAAAAGCCGACAAATATCGGCAAAAAATTCTCAAAAAATTTTCCAAAAACTATTGACAAACAGCACGGTTTATGATACTATTAACAGTGGACAAGTTCTATTTGTTTGAATATCACAAAAACACCCGCAACCCGTGTGTGTGTACACACACACACGGGCGACCGCAAAGATATTGGCAGTATCTGAACGGCTTTTACGAGCGTCTTTAGTGTGCTACATTAAGTGTTCTCTTATTATAGCACATTTAAATACATTTTGCAAGAGCTTTCAGATGATTCCGCAATATCTGGAAGCTCTGTTATTTTGGTTTAAGTTCCTGTGCGACAGGGATTTAAATAAATAAAATTGAATAAACTCCTTGGTGAGTCAGAATATCTCTGTTCCCGTAATAACTGCGCCGTGACTGTTATCATAGCGAGTATATATACCATTAAGGTTGAGCTACCTCGGAAACAAGATCAAGGGCGGTGTCGCGTAGACGTAGTCCGCGGAATAAGTGCGTCAAATTTAATGGCAACCTTGGAGAGGTTAAACAACTTTATTTGATTTAATTTTGCAGGGCGGTGTGTCCGCACCGTTCTGCAACTATTTCCTTTACTGTTCAGCTTCGAGCGATTTTAAACAGATCGTTGGAAGCTGAATGCTAAAGGAAAATGGCGGAGAAGGAGGGATTCGAACCCTCGAACCGCTTTTGACGGTTACGCGATTTCCAATCGCGCGCGCTCGACCAGCTACGCGACTTCTCCAAAGATACATCTATAACGGGTTTACAAGAATATATTTTAGCACAGATCCCGACTTTTGTCAATAGTTTTTTTCAAATTTATATGATTTTATATCAGATCCCGGCTTGAGATACGATAAACAGCGGGTTTCCGCGAATCGAAAGGTTTGCGGGACTTTTTTTATTTTCTGTATAAACTGCCTTATTCCGGTAAAAATACTTCCATAGACCAAACCACATACAGAAAGGAACATCACTATGAGAAAAGCTAAATTTACCAACGGGGTACAGGGCAAAGGATTTGCGGCAGCACTGGTACTGAGCATCTGTGCGGTGGGACTATCGACATACGCGGCATACAGAGGGGCAGTCAGCGGTATCGTGAACGACGAAGAGGTTGAGGTGTATGACGACAACGTGTTTGTTTTCACCGAGCCTGCCGAAACTGTGAACGCAGAGCAGACCGGGATCCCGAAAGAAACGGACGCGCAGCCGCGCATTGAATCTGAAACAGCAGAAGAAGCCGAGCCGGTGTCTGTTGAGGAAGCAGGACTGTTGTTCAAAAATCCCAAAACCCTGCCGATAGCCGGCGGGACGGTCATCAACGAATACAGCGGCGGCGAGCTTGTCAAGAGCGAGACTCTGGGAGTCTGGAAAACACACGACGGCGCTGACATTGCCGCACCCGAGGGGACAGCGGTATCCTCAATGATGCAGGGCGTGGTCAGCGAAGTAAAGGAAGATCCGCTATGGGGAATATGCGTTGTGATCGACCACGGAGACAGCGTTATCGGTCATTACTGCGGACTTGCGGCAAATGTGAACGTCAAAGCGGGGCAGGAAGTCGCAATGGGCGAAATAATCGGACAAGTCGGCAGTACCGCGGACGCGGAGTGCAAGCTTGAACCGCACCTCCACTTCGGAGTCACTGTCGGCGGCGCATGGACGGATCCCATAAAATTCGTGGAAAGCTGACACCGCCGGATCACCGTTCATTATGACAGCTGAATGTTCAGCCGCGGACAGAACCGGAATTTTTGCTCCGTCAATAAAAATCGGAATATTGATCGTATCCCCCTGCTGCCGGAAATGCAGTATGGGGGATACACCGTTCTGCGCGCCGCAAAAACCTATGACCGGATCTCTCAGACTCCGGCGGCTTGCACGGATCATCGCTTTTTGTCGGCTCCTGTCGGACGTTTTCCTGCTTGTCCGCGCGTTGCGACACTTTTCTCGCGCATTGTGCGCTATAATGTGTATTGCACACAAAGGAGGTTCTGACCATGAGCGTTGAGATAATACATGATAACAAATGCCTGACAGCCGTAATAACCGGCGAACTCGACCACCACTCCGCAGCCGATATCCGCATTGCCGTGGAGGGCGAGCTTGAACGAAGTATGCCGGATATGCTCGTGTTCGATATGGACGGAGTAACTTTCATGGACAGCTCCGGCGTAGGACTTATCCTCGGACGCGCAAGGACAGTAAAACAATGGGGCGGAAAGGTGCGGATATCCCGGCCCTCTCCCCGCGCCGAAAAAATACTGAAACTGTCCGGTCTGTCCGGACTCATAGCCGGAAAACCGACAGGGAAGGAAACCGCAAAATGAAAAATACTGCAAATTATATGAAAATCACCCTCGCGGGTCACTCCAAAAACGAAAGCATAGCCCGTATGTGCGCGGCCGCTTTCGCTTCGCAGCTCGATCCGACGATCGAAGAAGTCAGCGACATCAAAGCGGCGGTCTCCGAAGCCGTCACAAACTGCATAGTTCACGCGTACCCGGATTCTATAGGCGACATAGATATAAAAATGAAGATCATCGGAGACGATACGCTGTACATAAAGATCTCCGACAAGGGTACCGGGATAGAAGATGTGGACAAGGCCATGGAACCGATGTTCACCACTGCTCCCGAAGACGACCGCGCAGGACTCGGCTTCGCGGTGATGCAGAGCTTCACCGACAGCCTTAAAGTCCGCAGCAAACCCGGCAAAGGGACAGCGGTAACTATGATAAAGACGCTGCGGCGCAGAGGACGGAATGGACAGACTGACTGACGAATTTGCCGAACAGAATATGGGACTCGTTCACTCCCTCGCCAACCGCTTCCGCGGACGGGGCATAGAGTATGAGGAACTTGTCTCGGCAGGCTGCATGGGACTTGTCAAAGCCGCGAGGGGGTTCGATGAATCCCGCGGGCTTTGTTTCTCAACCTATGCCGTACCCGTTATTCTCGGCGAGATCAAGCGGCTTTTCCGCGACGGCGGCACCGTCAAGGTCAGCAGAACGATCAAGGAGCTGTCACTGAAGATCACCGCATACCGCGAAAAATGCACCGCCGACGGGCATGACCCCACGATCTCGGAGATCGCCGATCATCTCGGAGAATCGGCAGAAAGCGTAACCGAAGCGATCGCCGCCTCCCGTCCCGCCATATCCCTGACCGCTGCCGATGAAGACGGAAGCGAGTTCGATATCCCCGTGGACCCGCCCCAGCTCAAAGCCACGGAGATGATAGCCCTCGGGCAGTGCTTAGGCTCCCTCGAACCGACCGACAGACGGCTTATCTACCTGCGCTATCAGCTTGAGAAAACACAGGCGGAGACCGGCAGGATCCTCGGTATGACACAGGTTCAGGTGTCACGCAGAGAAAAAAAGATCCTCGACAGTCTCCGCGCTATGCTGGTGTAGCAGATCCCCGGGTCTGACAAATTGCACGAAAAATGTGCGGTAAATATGAATGAAATAAACAAATCGTGCATCATAGCCTCGTTTGGAGCCGCCGCTCTATTGACAGAGCAGGGAAAATATGCTATACTTGATTGTGTGGCATTATGCCTATTTTCAAACAGAAACGAGGTTTTTTTATGGCAGAACTTACCAAAGAAGACAGCGGGTTCACACCAAGGGGCGGAGAATTCGTTGAAGACGAGTTCGGTCTTGTCCTAAAAGGCTACCTGCTCGTAAGGATCGCTTTTTACTGCATAGGAACATTTATGGTGCTGGGCGCGGTGCTTGCGCTTATTCTCGGAGCGACCGATCTGAATGACCTCGTGAGCAACGCGACAGGCTTCAACGCAACGTCCTCCATTCTCAACGATAATTTCGGCGGTCTGCAGATCTGTATGTTTGTGCAGGCTATATACACCGTGGCTTCGCTGGTCTGTGTCGGACTGCTTTACCTGAAGCGCTCAAGACTGTACGCATTCATAGATATCGGACTTTTCGTCGTATTCGTTGCGGTGTTCTTTATCATGGGCTCCTTTGAACTTCTCACAAACGGTTCCGCATGGTGGCTCTATTTCGTGTTCAACCCGATATTCTCTTTCGCGGGACTTTTCGGCGGCAAGCATTTCGCTTATATGCCGATGATGTGACAGAAAGGAAAGGTGCAGCATGATTTTAGGATTGTTTTTGATGAGACTTGACCTCCCGGTGATCCCGGCGGTCATAATAACGGCAAGCATTCTCGTTCTTATTGCCGGATTCGCGTTCATGATATTCAGACACATCTACGAAAAGGGCGAGTCGGATATTGACCCCGCGCTTTACAACAAGATCTCGGTCATCGCGGGCTGGACATTCGTGATCTACGTTGCGGTCGAACTTATCGCCGCCTGCGCCTGCGTATGTGTCAACGAGGCTTGCAGATACGGTTATCACTACGACTTCTCCAAGAAAGACGGCGTGAACCACTTCCTCTGCCGCTTCTGCAACGGCTTCAAGGATGCTGATACTCACTCTTTCGCTTCCGACGCTCTGATGCTCGGTATCTACTTCGACGCGTTCATTGTGAACTCTTTCGTTACCAACGCGCTAAAAGTGGTTCGTGAGAAATTCTCCGGCAGAAAAGCAAACTGATAACAAGCAACAAACCAAAACACCGTTTCCCGTATATCGCGGGGAACGGTGTTTTCTTGTTATGCCGGATAACTGTGAACTGCTTAAACCATTTTTCCGATCAGATTGTTGTCTATAAGATCTTTGAACTTTATCTGCACGAACTCTCCGACCCTGAGCCTGCGCTTTGCCGAGAAATAGATCATTCCGTCGATCTCGGGAGCATAAGACGCGTCGCGTCCGAAGTACATCTCGGATAGTCTGTCATATCCCTCGCAGACTACCTCTGTCTCGGTGCCGATAAGCTTTTCAAGCGCATCGGTAACGCGTATCTCCTGCTGCTCCATGATGATCTCGGCACGATGTTCACGCTCACGCTCATCTACCTGATTCGGGAAGTCCGCGGCGGGAGTCCCGTCCTCCTGTGAGTAGGCGAAGCAGCCAAGCCTGTCAAACTTCATATCGTTCGCAAACTCCGCAAGCTCGGTAAACTGCGCTTCCGTCTCGCCGGGGAATCCGGTGATGAAAGTCGTGCGCAGGGTAAGCCCCGGAATACGCTCCCGAAGCTTCTTCACCAGCGCGGTGAGTGAGCCGCGGTCACCGCCTCTGCCCATGTCACGCAGTATCTCCTCGCTGCAGTGCTGTAACGGCAGATCTATGTACTTGCAGATCTTCGGCTCGTTTGCGATCATATCTATAAGTTCGTCTGTCATGCGTTCCGGGTAGCAGTACAGCAGCCTTATCCACTTCACATCGAGCTTCACCAGTTCTTTCAGCAGATCGGTAAGAGCAAGCTTTCCGTACAGATCCTCACCGTAGCGCGTAGTGTCCTGCGCTATGACGACAAGTTCCCTGACACCGCCCTTGACAAGTATTTCCGCTTCTTTCACGATGTTTTCTATGGTGCGGCTCCTGAATCTTCCGCGGATCTGCGGGATAGCGCAGTAGGTGCAGCAGTTGTCGCAGCCGTCCGCAATGCGCAGATAGGCGTAATGCGAAAGCGTGGACTGCATACGCACGCCCTCCATATTGTGCTGCTCTACGCTGCCGAAGTCGATCACACGCTCTCCGGCAAGCACCCTTTCTATCGTCTCAACTATCGCGTCATTTCTGCCGAGACCGAGAACGGCGTCTATCTCCGGAAATTCCTCGTCCATCTGCTGCTGATAGCGCTGGGCGAGACAGCCGGTAACAATGATCTTCTTGTTGATACCGTCGTTCTTGCGGTTGATAGCTTCCATTATCTCTTCGATAGCTTCTTCCTTTGCACTGGTGATGAACCCGCAGGTATTTATGACCACAACGTCCGCAAGCCCGGCTTCCGGAACGATCTTGTATCCTGCTTCCGCGATCTTTGCCAGCATAAGTTCCGCGTCGCACTGATTCTTGGGGCAGCCAAGCGAAACTACCCCCACCTTTGTAACGTTTCCTGTGTCAGCCATTGTTATTTTCACACTCCGATATGTATTTCTCCGCCTTTTGCAGCAGTTCTCTGTCCTCCGGGTAATTGAGCATTCTCAGCGCGTCCGGATAGGACAGCAGCCAGTCGTCGAGTATCTCGTCCTCCTGTATCACCGGCTTGCGGTAATCATAGTGTCCGATGAAGAACACGCCGGTCTTGATCGTCTTTTCGCGTGTTTCGTAGGTGTATTCCTCCCGGAAGTCGCCGTACTGAACAAAGTCCAGCCCTGTCTCCTCGAAAACCTCCCTGCCGGCAGTCTCGGCTTCCGACTCGCCGTAGTCGATATGTCCTTTCGGGAACCCGATATGCCCGCTCTCGTTCTTTATCAGCAGGTATCTCCGTCCGCCGTCCTTTTCGGTGAACATCACAGCGCCGGCGGTCTTTTCAAATTTCGGGTAAAGAGTATCGGTGTCACTTATGAGACTGCCGAGTTCGTGCAGGAGATTGCACTCATAGCACAGCTCTCCGCCGTACATTTCCGACGGAACGACTACGGGTATCTCGGTATCTCCGCGCTCTATTACGGCACAGGTCTTTCCGGAAAAAGCTCCAACATCGTTTTCCTCATAGCCTGCCGCATAAGCAAGCTTCCCCTCATATCCGGCAATAAACGCACTGCCGACACGTTCACCGAGAGTGACGATGATCGGCTTTCCGTATATTTCAAAATCTTTTCTCGGGTGAGACATAAGGATTTCCCCCTTATTGATCGTCAAGCGACAGTATTCCTTTGTCGAGCATTCTCTGCGCGGCAAGGATAATGCCGGTTCGTCCGGTATTGTAGGTTATTCCGCCCTGGAGCCAGACGGCGAACGGGTCACGCAGCGGCGCGTCAGCCGAAAGCTCGATCGACGCGCCCATAGTAAACGCGCCTGCCGCCATTATCACCTTATCGTCGTAGCCGGGCATATCCCAAGGCTCCGGGGTAACGAAGCTGTCAACCGGGCTTCCCGCCTGTATTCCCTCGCAGAAAGCTATGAGTGCTTCCGGAGAGCCGAGCTTCACCGCGGTTATTATGTCTGTGCGGTATTCGTTGAAGTATGGGTACGCGTCAAATCCGAGCAGGTTGAAGAAAGCGGAAGCAAAGGTAGCGGTCCTTACGGCATTCTTCACCGTTTCCGGCGCGTAGAACAGCCCCATGAACAGGCTGCGGTTCACGTCAAGCGTGCAGCCTACCTCCTTGCCCGTGCCGACGGTAGTGAGCCGGTACGCGCACATCTCCACAAGATCCTTCTTTCCGGCAATGTAGCCGCCTGTGGGAGCGATACCGCCGCCGAGATTCTTTATCAGCGAACCGACTATAAGATCGGCTCCGACATCACACGGCTCCACACGCTCGACCAGTTCGCCGTAGCAGTTGTCAACTATCACCACCGCGCCGGGATTCACGCGCTTTAAGGCGTCTATCATCTCACCGATCTCCGAGACGGTTATGGACGGGCGCAGGCTGTACCCGCGTGAACGCTGTATGTACGCGACTTTGCAGCCCCGCGCCCGCTCGTGTATCAGTCCGTAGTTCACCCTCCCGTCCGGGGTAAGGTCTATCTGATCGTACTTCACGCCGAACTCCGTGAGGGAGCCGCCCTTTTCCGCGAAAATAACGTCATTCAGCGTATCATAAGGTCTTCCGGTAAGCGAAAGCATAAGATCGCCGGGACGCAGAATACCGAAAAGCGCTGTGGATATGGCATGGGTGCCGTTCACGAAATTTGCGCGGACAAGCGCGTCCTCCGCTCCGAGTATCTGCGCCGTGACCTCGTCCAGCTTGTCTCTGCCAGCGTCCCCGTAGCCGTAACCGGTAGTGCCTTTCAGATGCAGCTCGCCCACCTTGTTTTCGATAAACGCTTTCAGCACCTTTTCGCTGTTGCAGCGAGCGGTGTGGTCAATACGGGCAAAAGCTTCCGCGCATATATCCTCGGCTTTCTGCGCAACGTTTTCGAGCCGTTTGTCTGTGTTGAAATAAATACTCATTCCTGTTCTCCGTTCAGATCAAGTTGTGCCGCATACCCGCAGTGTACAAAACCGGTGTTCTCATAAAAACCGGTCAGCCCGTCCCCGCATATAATGTAAGCAGTGTTTCCTTTCTGCGCTTCTTCCGCGCAGATATAACGCAGCAGCCGTGAAGACAGCCCCTTGCCGCGCATTTTCGGGAGCGTGCAGACGTATGACAGATAAGCGATCCCCTCCGACGCGTACATCTTTATCGCGCAGGCGCTGTTTTGCAGCATATAAACACCCGCTATACCGTGCCGGAGCATATAACTTGTATCAGTGTACCACTTATCGAAGTCAATGTCAAATCCGCTGCCTGCAATTTCGTAGATTTTAACGAGAGAAACATCTGTCTTAACGGATTCTTTGTCGGTTTCGACGGCGTTTTTTATGCCGTTGCCCCAGCGCATAAGATCGAGCTTGTCGGCTCTGCCGGTAAGCTTCAGTCTTTCGCAGAGTTCATACGGCATAAGTATTCTGTGCAGTCCCGTACCTGTCAGGAAAGCGGCAAGCTCCTCCGCCTGTTCGTCGGTAAGGAAAGCCGCGGCATATACCACGGCTTCGCTGTAATAGGCACATACAGCCGCGGCTCCGTCCTGTACCCAGAACCGGCAGAAGTAGTAGCCAAAGCCGTACCCCTCCGCGAAAGCGCGGATCTTCTCCCCGTAAACGTCCGGCTTCACATCTATCACTGAGCGCAGTTCATCGGCGCTGTCGGTCATCTTTATCATAGAACGGCTATCCTTTCAAGCACCGCGCGCGCGGTGTTCAGAGTCGCTTCCATATCTTCCTTCTTCATCACGCAGGACGGCGAGTGCAGATATCTTGTTGGCACGGACAGTGCCATAGTGCGGACTCCGCCGATCGCTTTATGGATAGCGCCGCTGTCGTTTCCGCCCGCAACGAGGGTTTTTGTCTGGTTTTTGATACCTTTTTCATCTGCCGTACTGCGTGCAAGCCGATAAAGCTCCCTGTCGTAGATAGTCGATCTGTCCATGAATGACACGACAACGCCCTCTCCGAGCCTGCATACTGCCTTTTCGCCCTCGGTATCGGCTATATCGCAGGCTGTTGTAGTCTCGAGTATCACCGCTATGTCGGGCTTTACGTTGTATGCCGCGCAAGCCGCGCCCCGGGTGCCGATCTCCTCCTGCACCGTGAACACAAAGTACGCGTCATAGGGCAGCTGCTCGTTAAGCATAGTGAGCATCATAGCGCAGCCCGCCCTGTCGTCCAGCGCTTTTCCCTTGATGAAGCCGTCACCGAACTCCTCGCAGCGCCCGTCGAAGTAGCAGAGATCTCCCTGCTGCACATATTTCAGCGCCTCTTCCTTGTTCTGAGCGCCTATATCTATGGAAAGATCGGAGATCTTCGGCTGCTTGTCCTTTTCGTCGGAGGACAGGTGATGCAGAGGCTTTGCCGCCACCGCTCCTACCGTACCGTTCCTGAACACAAGCCTGCGCCCGAACACCACAGCCGGCGAAATGCCGCCTACCGGCGCGAATTTCAGCCGTCCGTCATCGGAAATGTCCGTAACTATAAACCCTACCTCGTCCATGTGTGCGCAGTACATAATGCGGTTCTTAGGTTCTGCCGCGCCTTTCTTGAAAACGATAAGGTTGCCGATGCTGTCGGTGCTTACAGTACAGTCGGCGGGGATATGCTGCTTTATGAAATCTCTTACGTCGCCCTCGTCACCGCTGGTCCCGCAGAGCCTTGAAAGCTGCGCAGTCAGCTCAAACAGTTCAGACATCACACTCACCCCCTGTCAGAAATGCCGCAACAAGGCGGCTCACAGCTTCTATATCCGCGGTATCAACGATCTCCACCGGAGTGTGCATATACTTCTGCGGTATAGATATCAGCCCCGTGCGTATCCCGCCGTGAGATACGGAGATATCGTCCGCGTCGGTGCCGGTATCACGTCCCATGACCTCATACTGGCAGGGGATCTTCTTATCCGCGGCAAGCTTTTTGAGTTCGGCAGTTACCTCGCGGTCAAGAACCGGCGAAATGCCTATCATTGCGCCTTTCCCCATTTCACCGCAGTCCTGCTTCTTGTCGTCCGGGGTATAGGCAAAGCTGACATCGGTCACAAGAGCGATATCCGCGCGGCTGTCAAACGCACCGATCACCGCACCTCTGCTGCCTACCTCCTCCTGCGAAGCGAACAGCACCTCCACGTTATACGACAGAGTCTTGTCCTTTACAAGCTCCAGCGCATACAGCATCGCGGCTACCCCCGCCCGGTCATCTATGGCTTTCGCGGTTACACGGGTACCGCAGAGTTTCGCCGGCGTATTGTCTATCGTAACACGGTCACCGGGCGAAACGTGCGCTGCGGCGGCTTCCCTCGACGGGAATCCCACATCTATCGCTATCTCCTCGGTTTTCATCGTCTTTGAGCTGTCGGAAGCGACATGAGGCGGGAGGGTACAGATCACCCCGCGGATATCGCCGCTGTCGGTATGAACGGTCACTGTCTGTGCCGCGTAAAGCCGCCTGTCGGTGCCGCCGCACTGACCGACGCGCAGGAACCCGTCCTCATCTATGTAAGTCACGATAAATCCGATCTCGTCAATGTGCGCTTCCAGCATCACGGTGGGCTTTCCGTTGTCACGGCTGCCGATAAAACCGTGAACGCAGCCGAACTTATCGACCGACGCGCCGGACGCGTACCGTGAAAGAAGCTCTCTTGCGGTTTCCGCTGCCGCAGTCTCCGCGCCGGACACTCCCGCTGCCGCGCAAAGCTTTTCAAGCATTTCTAACATCTTAATACTCCTGTTATATGATATTTCCGCTAAATGCGGTCAGTTATATCTATTATACCACTTCGCAGTAAGCTTTACAAGTGTTTTTTTCTTATTGCCGCGGAAAAAGGGATTGACGAAAAAGGCGTAAAGTGTTATAATTCAATAGTAGCTGAACGCGGTGCGGCAGCACAGTATTATAAGAACGATCCAAAAACGATACCCGTCGAAATTTCCGGCGGTTCCTTAATGAAAGGAATGTACAGCATGAACATAAAACCTCAGAAGGGTATGCAGGAATACCTCCCCGAAGCGGCGGCACAGCGCGACAGACTGATGTCGCTGATACTTGAGACTTACACAAAATGCGGCTTCACCCGAATATACACTCCCGCTGTGGAAAGTGCCGAAAACCTCGACAAGAGCGACGGCGGCGACAACCTGAACCTTATCTTCAAGATACTCAAGCGCGGCGATAAGCTTGCGGCCGCACTTGCGAAAACTCCCGTGGACGAAAAGGAACTGTGCGATCTCGGTCTCCGCTATGACCTGACGCTCCCTCTGTCAAGATACTACGCGAACAACCGCAGCAGCCTGCCCAATCCGTTCAAGTGCATACAGATAGACAAGGTTTACCGCGCGGAACGTCCCCAGCGAGGCAGACTGCGCGAATTTGTGCAGTGCGATATAGACATTCTCGGCTCGGACTCGATATGCTCCGAGATCGAACTCATATCAGTCACAGCCAAGGCTCTCGGAAAAATAGGAATAGGAAAATTCAAGGTGCGGGTAAATGACCGCCGGATACTCAGAGATTCACTGAAAAACATGGGATTCCCGGAGGAAGCGCTTGACTCTGTATCCGTAAGCTTTGACAAGCTTGACAAGATAGGTGCCGACGGCGTTGCGGAGGAACTGCGGGAAAAGCAGATGCCTGAAACGGCGGTCACCGCTCTGCGTGAGCTGCTTGAAAAGGACAGCATAACCCTCGATGATATGGAACGCTGCTGCTCGGACAACGCAAAGGATACGATAGCACAGCTGCGCACTATAATCGGGACTGCCGACAAGCTTTCGCCAGATTACAGCGTTGTTTATGACCCGTCGCTCGTGCGCGGGCAGGGATACTACACCGGCACAGTGTTTGAGGTCGCAAGCGAGAAGTTCGGAGGTACCGTGGCAGGCGGCGGACGCTATGACGGACTTATCGGGCGCTTCACCGGCGAGAATATACCGGCAGTCGGCTTCTCCATAGGCTTTGAGCGCATTTTCTCTATTGTCACCGAGAATAACATTCAGCTGTCCGGTTCCCGCCCCAGAACTGCTATACTGTACAAAGCAGAAGATATCCTTGCTGCAATAGAAAGATCTGCGGAACTGGAGGACAGCGCGGACGTTACTCTTGTGCTTGTGCCGAATCCGAAAAAGGCAGATAAGATCTATACAAGAACCAAAAACGCGGGATTTGACGAGATAATCAAGCTTCAGATGTAATGACCGGGCTGACCGGCAAAAGCACAGCCCGCGATAACAAATACCCGCTGTACGTTGTGTACAGCGGGTATCTTTTTATGCTTCTTCGGTTTTGGTATGTCTGCCGACAATGAACGCAGCAGCGAATCCCGCCGCAAGAGCTATGACGCCGATGAATGTGTGCGTGTTAAGTCCGAAGTCAGGAGGGAATATCGCATACAGCGAACCTGCCACAAGTCCGAGTATCGCAGAAAATACCATAAGCCGGAACCGCTTCATAAGCATGGATATGAGTCTTGCTCCGAGAACAAGTCCCGCTATGACGCCTATCGCGGTAGGGATAAGTATTGCGAAGTCAAGTGCCTTTATCGCCGCTATTACAGGCTGATATGTCCCGAACAGCACCATGATGAACGAACCGGAGACTCCGGGGATTATCATTGCTACCGCCGCAACGAATCCGGCAATAAGATACAGCGCGACCGCGCCTATACCGGATACCTGAGCAGCCGCTGCCGCCTCGCCGGAAGCTCCCTCCAGCACCGCAAGCCCTACTACAAGCACCAGTGCCAGCACAAACGGCAGCGCACAGATCGGTCTGAACTTCTCCCTGACCGTTGCGTTGCGTATTATCAGAGGTGTGCTGCCCACGATAAGTCCCATGAAGAACATATATGTCTCGGTGGGAAAATTCTCAAACAGCCATGTTATAACAAACGAAAAACCCACAAGCCCTATCACCGCGCCGATCCCGAAGAATATCAGAAACACGATGTTCTTCTTGATTTCCTTGAAATTCAGAGACAGCGCTCCGCATACCTTGTCATAGCAGCCGAACACGACCAGCATTGTTCCGCCCGATACTCCGGGAATGATATTTGCGATACCGAAAACAAGTCCGTACAGCACCGCAAGCACATATTGCAGCATAGATTACCCCTTTATTCTGTTCATTGTAGCGCGTATCAGTTCGGCTGGCAATTGCAGAACTATCGTCAGCAGCAGCGCTATCAGAAGCGACATTATATCCGGGCTGCCGAAACCGAACAGCGAATTCACCACCGGTACAAACACCAGTACCAGCGATACCGCGAGGGTTATTCCCGCCGTAAGCCATGCAAATGTCTGAGGTGTGCGGAAAACATCAAAAACGCTGCTTCTGCCGAGGTTGCAGACGCATACGAGCATTAGTCCGAACACGAAGATCAGGAAAAATCCGCTTCTCGACAGATCCGTGAGATCCCCGCCGGTATCTCCCGCAGCCGAGATCAGATAATACACGATCTCAGCGATCCCGAGTCCTGCCGCCTGAACAAGCGGACGGATAAAGAAGCTCTTGCGCAGATGCCCGGAACCTATATATACCGAAGGCTCGGTAATATCTTTTGTGTCGTATGAGTTTTCATAGTACATGAATGCCGCCGCGGGTACTACCAGCACAGTGAGAAGAGCGCTCAGCACCGGCGTTGCAACAAATGTCCCGCCCGTCACTATATTGAACACGGCGAAAAGTATCAGCGCAGCGAGTGCTGTGATCGAAGTCGAAACACAGCGCTTTATGTTCAGATGTGACTGCCGCGCCGTTGTAATTATATCCGTCACTGTCTCGAAGCTGTCATTGCCTACCACAACGTCGCTTTCCTCGAATGCCGCGCCTACAACGTCCTTGGCGACTGACACGCCGATGTCCGCAAGTTCAAGCAGATCGCTGTCGGAAGCGGTCTCTCCCGTTATCATCACGGTTTCTCCCGTGTCCTGCAAGCGCCGTATGATCTCCGGCTTCATATCCGCAGTGATCCGAGCAAATGCGCACACATCAGAGAAATCGAGTTCCTCGCCGGAGGTCAGCATATCGCCGGTAATTACAGTACCGCCCTTTATCCCCACCTTGTTGGCAACGGTAAGCGCAGCCTCCGGACTGTCGCCGGTGGTCATTATGACCTTTACTCCTGCTTTGCGGCAGCCTATGATAGCTGCGGGTATATAATCCTTTGTCTGATTCTCGAACGCCATAAGCCCCATGAAGCTGTAGCGCACATCGCTTATCTTTTCCGGCACAGGCGTGTCGTCATCGAGCTTCGCGTATGCCACAGCAAGCACGTTATATCCCTGCTTCCCGTAAGCCACCTGCTTTGTCTGCACTGTGTAAAGCATATCAGGCGGCACATCGCATATCGGCAGGAGCCTGTCCGGCGAGCCTTTGATACACAGCAGTCTCGCTCCGCCTACGACCCACAGGTTACCGGAAGCGCCCTCGGTATCGGTGAACGGATATTCCTTTATATGCTCGTTTGAGGTAAGTTCGGCAGTATCGACTCCCGTTACAGTCGCGTTAAATATGATAGCGCGGTCAAAAGGATCGGAGGGAGCGCGTTCACAGGCAAGAATGGATATGTTCGTCATCATGGCCTTGTTGGCGGTGAGACGGTCGGCAAGCTGCATATTGCGCTCCGTTACCATACCGCTCTTATCTATAAGTATGCAGCTCGCCGCGTTGATATACTCGATAGTGCGGAGATTTTTCACCCAGATATTCTTCTTTTCAAGCGTCTGCGCACCTTTTATATAGTAGAGCCGGATTATCGACGCTGTTTCTGCGGGAATGAAGCAGAGAGCGAAAGCTGCCGCGGGATAGACCGTGTTGTAGATCATGTCGGTGTACGGAATATCCACACGGATGTTGATGAATGTCAGAATACCGATAAGCAGCATTACCGCGGAAACTGCGGTAAATATGCCGGATATGCGCAAAACCGTCTTTTCAAGGGTGGTATAATACTCCTCGTTTTCCTTCATCGCGCCGAATTCCTTGAAGAAACGGGTATCTACGCCGGTTCCGGTCACGCGTGCCGCAAGAGTACCGGTAACTATCTTCGTGCCTTTGTAAATACAGCTTTTCTTGATCTCTTCGTTCACGCTGTCGGAGCCGATTATCTTCTTCACAGGCGTTTTGCTGCCGGTGAAAATGCCCTCGTCAACGGTAAGATCCTGCATTTCAAGCAGATGTGCGTCCACCGGCACGCTCTCGCCGGCACTCAGAACGATGATATCGTCCGGAACGATAAGCTCACGGCGGATATTACGCACTTCTCCGTCGCGCACGATACGGAACTCGGTCTTTGAACGCGCTTTCATCTCGAAAAAGTATCTGTCACATCTGGTATTCTTGACGATCTCCGTTGCGGCATATAAGCCGCACAGCAGCAGCAGAACAACCCCGGTTATAATCTCGCCGTAGCCCTCTCCCGCAACCACACCGTACCATATCGACACGACTGCCGCCGCCAGCATAAGCAGGAACCGCAGGTTAAAGAACGCCTTTGCGGGGCTGTATCCCTTGGTTTTCTCGTCAAGCTTCGTGTCACTGTTGTAGCCGTACAGGCTTATATTTTCTTCCACCCTCGCGCTGTCAAGCCCGATGTAGTCGTTTTTGAAGTCGTATATCTGTGCCAATTAAAGCAGTCCTTTCAAAACAGAATACTATATATTTACATATTTCTACTATTATACCACAATATCTATTAAAAATCAAGGGTTTTAGGAGATGTTGGAA
>JAGAWN010000298.1 GCA_017941355.1 Ruminiclostridium sp.
GGACTGCCGTTGGCTCGGCATCATGGGACTCTCACCCCCGCATGGTTCTCATGTGGCTGCCCTCATTGCTTGAGACTGTGACTGGACAGAAGTATCATTGTACCTCTCTGCTGTTGTCGCACACGGCAGTAGCCGACTGCCGTCCGGAACACACTTTTCTCTCTTCTCTATGGGTTCCGCCTTGCTTGCCAATGCTGGCACAGAAAGGAATGTATCCGATATACTGTTATTCAATTGTGAAACCTATCGTGAGTGCTTATTCTAACACAGCTCCGGAAAAATGTCAACCGCATTTTTTAAAATCAGCGTTTTGCCCAATCGGCGCAGTGTCGGATCGTGCAATTTAACAGGAACACGAACTATGAGGTGAATAAAATTCACCCCATAGGCTACTCTGCGAGAACGGTTCGTACCCAAGCTACTCATTACTTCCGAACACATCAATCATGAACAGCGCACCGAGCCGGAAACCTTTGCTGAAAGCATTTTCGATCTCCAATCCTGTCAGCCTGCCGTTCTTGTCGCGGTATTGGTCGAGCAATTTCCTGATCTCCGGGTGCTGCTCAAGCATCTCGGATTCGATGCTGTCTATGTCCGAGACGATCTTCTGAAACCTGTTGTCGGTTACGGTCGTTTCACATGGTGTGATGTTGCCGTAGTAGAACTGCTCCAATATACTTTTCATTGTATGTCCTCCTAATCATAAGGGTGTCGCAAGATATAAAAATGACGGGAGCGAATCCTGTCATCCGAAGTATCCTATTTTATTCCCGTTGCAGTACATATCGTAATTGGTCTCGCCGTATCCACCACCGCCCTCGTTGAACACCCAGCCGAAGCCGTTGACGTAGATGTAGTTGCCGCTTGTCTGTCCGTGGTATAGCTCTGTCGAAGCAGGAGCCGTAGTTGTTACAGGAGCGGCAGTTGTTGTCGACTGAACAGTCGTATCGGCTGCTGTGGTCTGCTCTGTTGTCGTGTTAGGGGGCGGTGTTTTATCGAGTCCTTGTTCTGCGGTCGAACAGGTCACGGCTGTCGTGATCTGGGGCGGGACAGTGGTGATCGCCGTGGATTCCGAAGTCGTACCAATCACCGTTGTGGTCACGGGTGCTGTTGTGGTCGGCAGGGCGGTGGTGGTGATTGCCGCCGGAAGCACAGCCTTTTCTTCTTTCCTGATCCCATTGCAGGCTCCTGCCGCACACAGCACCGCTATGCAAGCTACTACTGCTCCTGTCGCCAGACACGCTTTTCTTTTCTTCGTCATAATAAATCCCTCCGTTCTTGTGGTTGTGGTGGTTCTTCGTACCACCCACAATACCACAGAGCGGAGGGATATGTCTATCAAGAAATCGGATATTCTACCTGTTGCACTAAAATGGTACATAATGATTGTGAGAATGCAATAATACTATAGACTTTGGCTTTTAGCGTCATGAACTTAATATTTCCTTTCTTAAATAATAAGACCTGTACGATAGTCATACTGTTGTTTCTGATAATCATACGAATGACTGTATAAAATAGCGAAACCAAAAAGGTGTTTGAGCAATCGTGCAGTCGTATATGCTTTTGAAATAATCCAAGGAGTGAGTTAGGTAAACGGTAAAATGTGCAAAAAAGAAATAATGTGCTAAATTTGGCACAATTGACCACAAAAGCATAATAAAGCCTTGCAAATTTTGCAGAAATGTGGTATAATAAAATGGATTATAGATAATATTCGGAGAGTCTGATTTATGATAACCATCAGGAAGCTTGAAGCTGAGTTGTGGGAATCCGCTGATCTGCTGTGTGCAGGCTCGAAACTTAACATCAAATCAATACTATATGCTGGTGCTTGGGCTTATTTTCCTGTGGTGTGCTTACAGCCGTTTCAAGCTGGTAGAGGCGGAGATCCTGAAAGACCGTCCGAGGCGTGGCGGGAAAGTCCTGCCGGTTGAGGCAAGTGATTTTGCTGAAAAGAGCGCGCTCTTTCTGCCTAAACAGAACAGGCGCAGTACAAGTACCTTGTCGAGCTGCCTGAAAATATAGCGGCTGCAAATATTGTCGGACTCAACGGCGATATGATATGTCCATCAAGATTTTGCGAGAATCAGCGAGGTTTAAGAGATGACTGTAAGATATAAGAAATTATGGAAGCTTCTGATTGATTGAGATTTGAAGAATAAAGATCTTCAGAATATAGCTGTGTCAGTCGCTATGTGATGAACAAGTTGACGCACAGCGAGAATGTTACTGTGATATACTTGGACGAATTTGTAAAGCTCATGACTGCACGATAGGTGATATTATGGAGTTCATCGATGATTGAGCTTTAGTGGATTGCTTTGTGTAAAGAGCAAAACCTATATCCGAGGCACAGAGAGGCTGGGTTTTTATGCCAAAGATTGACAGAATTTCTACACTACAATATATGGGTAGCAAAAGCCGAATGCTTGAAAGCATATGCGTACCCATTATTGAAAATACAGATATCCATCGTGTGGTTGACTTATTTGCTGGAACTGGCAGCGTTGGATATGCACTTTCTCCATATAAGAGTATCGTCAGCAATGACCTTGAGTATTACTCTTTTTTACTTAATGAAGCTATCCTTAATGGGTGCATGATGGGCGCAAATGAATTGGATTCGCTTTTTGCAAAAACTGATCACAATTTTAAGGTAGCTCGGGATTATCTCGCCCATGAAATATCCGAAGAAGAAAAACTCCTTGCTGCTCCCCTTGATACATACAAGGAATACGCCTATTTTTCTAACAACACCCCGAGTGTCTTTAACAGAGAATCTAACCTGCATACCTTTACGAAACTGAAAAAACTTGTTAGTATGGTCAGACCCGGCAGAAATGAACAGAATGTTCCTTTCCCTTGCCTATTTGTCACATATTTTGCAAACGCATATTTTGGAATACGGCAATGCTGCCAGATCGATGCGATTACCTCGGCTATCGCGGAACTTCCGGATGAGCGCCAACGAAATGTGTTGCTTGCTGCACTGATGACAGCCGCCAGCAACACTGCATCGTCGACTACCCATTTTGCTCAGTTCTTGACTGTCAAGAGCAAGAGTACCTTTAGAAATATAAAGGAAAAGCGCAGTACGAATATTATTGCGCTTTTTAGAGACACGCTCTCTACTTTCGCAGAGAAGGGGCTTTTGAACAAATCTAAGAAACAGCACAAGTGTCTTAATCTAGACTATGAAGATTGTCTGCAAACACTGGATATGGACGAGCACACACTTGTATATGCCGATCCTCCATATTTCAAGGAGCACTATTCGAGATACTATCATGTTCTAAATACCATGTGCTTATACGATTATCCTGAACTAGCCATCAACCCGCAGAGCAAAGAATACGCAATTGGAAGGTATCGTGCGGATAGAAGTGTTTCTGATTTTGGAAAGAAGGCAAAAGCTCTTGCGGCTTTCAAACGGTTAATTGATACTTGCGCAGACAACAACGCTAATCTAATGATCAGTTATTCGGAGAACTCGATTGTACAGATTTATGAATTGCTACAGCTTGCAAAACAACGATATAAGGTTAGCGTTCGTAAAATCAGCCTAAAGCATTCGAGCCAAGGAAGGGCGACCAGTTCCAATCAGACAGTAAAAGAGTTTATGTTTATGTGTACACTCCCGGACAACGGGGATGTCGAAATTGAAAAGAAAGCAAATGCACTAAAGGATATAAAACCCATTGTCGATAACCCCGGCGGTTTTATCCATAACTATATGGCGCGAAAGCCCTATAACGTCGTATCAGCAATCATCAATAGTTTTTCCCGACCAGGAGAACTGGTTTATGATCCTATGTTTGGCTCCGGTACTACTCTTATCGAAGCTAGTAAACTCGGTAGACGAGCAGTAGGAATAGACATCAATCCAATAGCAAATGAGATATGCTCGATTTCGCTTCGACATTGGGATCTACCAAAGGTAAAGGGATTAATAGATCAATTCGTTGACGAGGTGGAGAGAGCTTGCTCGACAATATACACATTCGCAGAGGGGGATGAAACTAGAATTATTGAGCGGTGCCACTTCGATATCACCGATGCAGGTCTTTATCCAACGATGTATTGGTACAAAGAAAAAAGCAAAAATAAGCTCTCTGGTCGTAAAAAAAGTGAAGCGTCTGCTGATTTTATCGCCGATTATGAATCTTATGGTAACAGAGAGTTGACAAGGATTCAGGATCATGCATTAATACCAAACTCCAGAATTGCAATCAAAGAGAATGCAACGGTGTTCAGCTATTTTTGCAAAAGGAACCTCGTAGCTATAGATAAGATTTTTGGTGTTTTAGACAGATATAGGGCCGAATATGGCTATGAGGTGTTACGTCTTTTAGTTTCTTCGTCAATTAATCTGATTAAGTTGTCTGACAAAAAAGCGTCAAGTCAAATGCCGTATTGGATGCCGAAGAAAAACATAACTTCCCGCAATGCCGTTTTTGTCATTCAACAGAAGGCAACCGCTATGAAAGAGGGACTCGCCTACCTTCAAGAAAGCTGCAAGTCATTCATTGACGATGGTGATATCAGCATCTACACCATGCCAGCTCAAGATATCGGTGCAGAGGCATTGATCGATGGAAGTGTAGACCTTATATTGACTGATCCTCCATATACGGATCAAGTGCCGTATCTCGAGTATAACCAGTTATGGCTTTATCTTTTAGGTATGGAGGATGCGTTTGACTTCAAAAACGAACTCGTTGTTTCTGATGCTCCCATGAGAAAAAAAGGGCATGAAGAATTTGACACAATTTTCAAAGCAGTTGTGGCAAGGAGTGCTGCTAGTCTAAAGGAAAACGGCGTATTTGTCATGTTTTATCACACATTTGATTTGAAATCATGGTCAAATATTTTGACCATGATGCAAGCAAACAAGCTCAGATATGTATATCAGATACCTACGGCAGCACCGAGGAAATCCTTTAAGACAATCATGTCGCCGCGAAGCACGCTGGATGGTAACTATCTTCTTTTCTTTGTTAAGGATAGCAATTTAGTGACAAAGCTATTCAACGGAGATATTGCAGATGCTGTTGAAATGGCAAACTCGTGCGCTGAAAGAATAATTAGGTCGCAGGAACATGTTACTACACAGGATTTATATGATCAAGGTATGTTGAAAGAGGCATTTGAAGAGGGGTATCTTGTAACGCTTTCTGAGAAATACAAGTCATTTGTAGATGTGATTAAGAATCGATTCAGATTTGATAACGGCTATTGGGAGGTGCTCGAATAATGTACTGGCTTCTTGATTATGAGGAACAAGATAGAATAAGAGAGGTCGTCCTCGGTCTCCATGACGCCTTGGCAGCTCCGCATAGCAGAGTACAAGAGGATCAAACATTCCCGTTTGTCGGCAGGAAAGATCGTGGAATCGCATCTACCATTATTGAGACGCTATCGCCCGAAGATGGGATTATTTGTGAACCTTTTGCTGGGTCTGGCACATTTGTTTACTCTGCGCTTGATTGCAAACGCAAAGTTAAGGCCAATGAGTGGGAGCCTTACGCACATGAAATGATGACTGCCATGTTTTCTAATCTCCCGACCAAAGATGATTTTGACAGCACACTTGCAGTATTCAACAGCAAGGTTCTTCCGACGATGAGAAGAATCTACGAGACCAAATGCCTTGAGTGCGGCGAAACGATAATGTTTGATGGTCTGTTCTTTGATCGGGAACCAGAGGAGTATTTTCATCCCACACTTCATGAAAGAATGGGACATAATAACCGCGAAAATATCATATTTAGAGGAAAATACAAATGCCCAAAGTGCGGAAGCAAGGAAAAGAATTACGATGATTACGATGAAAAAGTGAGAAATAGATTAGACGAGATTGATTTTTCTTTTCCTGATGTACCCATAATTGAGAACTCTAGGCTCAATTTTACGGCGCCAGATTTTACGCATTATGGAGCTCTTTTTTCAAAACGGCAGAAGATTGCCCTAGCGACCATGTTTGCGGCGATAAAATCCATTGACGGCTTAGCAGGAAAATTCTTCTACGACACATTTCTATCCATAATCCATCTAGGTAAATATACGGATTATAGAAGCAAGAGCCAAGATAATCATTGCCCGACCAATCGCCTCAAGGAAACGAATTTGTATTACAGATTTCTGGAGAAACTTTCAGAGCGGTGGGACTATATTTCTAAGCTCCAAGAAAGATGTGATATATCAAAAGCCGATATCTCTTTTCTGGACTACAGGGACTTTCTGAGATCTGTCGAACACGGAAGCGTGGATCTCTTGCTGACCGATCCTCCATTTGGTGATACGGCACAGTATTTTGAACACGCGCAGCGAGTGCATCCCTTCATCCCGTATTCGCTCATTGATGATCATGAGCGCCTTGCAAAGGAAGTTGTCATTAGTAATGCTCCGAGCCGGATGGACAAGCATGGCGACGAGCAATTTATGGAAGACATTGAGGAGTTATTTAAGCTCGGTTCGGAAGTGATTAAGGAACACGGATATCTGACATTGTACTTTCGCCCCAAGCAGAGTAGCTGGATTGCAAATCTCAATCAACTGAAGCATTTTGGAAGAAAGTATGGCTTGGAGCCATTGATGTCAATTTCGCTTGAGATTAACGATCCCTCTATGCGCGCACTCGCTTCTGCCGCTTGGACTTTCAGTAAAGATACATGCTTTGTGTTCCTGAAGCTAAAGGATTCAGAGCGCCGGTGGTATGAAGGCAACACGGATGTCGATGAGCTGGTCTATCTAGCCGCGTCTAAAGCCGCTACAGACCAAGGCACACCATTTGTCGTATCAAAATTCTATGATGAGTTGAAAGCCCAATTGCGAAGCGCAAATCTGACAAAGCTATCTTCCACTGCCTACCAGGGACGTTTTCTGAATACACTTTCTCGTTATGCCCAGAAAAATGGCGCACAGTATTTCTTGAAGGGAGATTCTCCGTATGATTTCATAAATCACGAGGAGGATGCCGAACTCCGCTTAAGGGAATTTGCTCCTTTAGTGTTAGAAGAGTTGGGGGCTAATGACAAGGGCTTTTCGTTTGAGGATTATGTCCTTCGTCTTTCTACATATCTAGATAATGGAAGCCGCAAGATAGTCCAACGTCTGAAAGCAGTTAATCCGCTTATTTCGGAATTTGCTGAAAGAATGACATACAAGGATATTGATCCAGATACTGGTAAAGAGCAACTATATCTGAAAAAGTATACTCCTCCCGCAGAAGATGCTGGGAAAATAAGTCTGTACAATATGGATCCGTATGACTTTGAACAGCTAGTCGCTGACTATTTTGTAAAACGTGGGTATGTTAAGGCCGAAACTGTGGGCGGCTCTGGAGATCGAGGGGTTGATGTCCTTGCGACTAACCTTGCCGGTGAGTTTGAATTCATCCAGTGCAAGCGTTACAGAAAGGGCAGCAATATCGGATCAACTCCAATTCAAAGAGTCGATAGTATGCGCATTAGTCGTGGAGCCGTGAAAGCATGGGTGTTTACGACATCTGACTTTACTCCCGAGGGAACTGATGAAGCACGGATTACAGGAGTACGCCTCGTTAATGGCGTTGAATTGATTAAATCCTTGGATTTGTATTATCCAGGAAAATACTGTCTATAAGTACGGAGAGAATGGGGTGTGGATGAAGTTGAAGATTGTTTCTGTTAAAGTTGTGAATTATCGAAACATTGGCGGAATTTACGTTCATCTTGATGAAAAAAGCAACTATATCATCGGTGAGAATAACATTGGAAAAAGCAATTTCCTTTCCCTTTTAGACACGGTATGCAATGGACGCAGCTTCGATGAAACGGATTTTGATTCAAAGGATGAGCTAATCCAAGTCATAATCAAGATTCAGCTTTTGCCTAGTGAACACGGGGCTTTTGGTGATAACTTTTCTCCAGAGAACTCAAATGAGATAACCATTTGCTATACTCAGGGGATAGGCGACATCTACCCAACAATTATATGCACAGACACTGGGGAAAGCATACAGTCAAAGCAACTTAGAAAAATCAATTTTCTTCATTACGATACAAATGCAAGTCCAAGCAAAGAGTTAAAACTTGATACCCAAAAGGGTGCTGGATTACTCATAAACAGCATTATTGCTCAATATGTGAAAGGATTAGAAACCGAAGTCGAGTTTTTGAATAATGAACAGGTTTCAAGTTTGTCTGCTTTTATAAATGAAAGACTCTCGAAAATTCGAGCATTTAGTGACTATGATATAAAAACCACCGTATCTTCGGATCAGACACAAATGCTATCTAAGCTGTTTTACTTATCAGATGGTGAGCGAACAATAGAATCTACTGGAAGCGGGATTCAGTTTATGGCAATGGCTTCAATAAATATCCTTTGCCAAATAATGAACATATACAAGAGCAAACAGATACCATTTGAGTCACGGTTGTATACAACCGACGAAGAGAAGCTAATTCTCCCTGTTATACTTTCAATTGACGAACCCGAAGTTCACTTGCATCCATTCCTCCAACGATCTTTGATAGGATATTATAAGCGGATTCTGCAAAATATGGAGGCTGATTTTCGCAATCTGCTTAAACTACTTTTTAATATAGACGGTCTTGATGGACAACTAATTATTGTAACACATTCAACTGATGCGCTTGTTGGTGATTATAGGAATCTAATTCGTTTTTACAAAAATGGAGGTGCAACATATGTTATTAGCGGTAGTGTATTACGGCTTACTGATACAAATGAAAAGCATCTTCTGATGCATTTCCCTGAATTGCGGGAAACATTCTATGCGCATTGCGCTATTTTGGTTGAAGGAGAAACAGAATACGGGTGTGTTAGACAGTTCGCCAACAAAGTTGGGGTTTCACTTGACGACTATGGAATTAGCCCGATTAGCGCAAGGGGAGAACACTCAATTCATCCTCTCAAGAAACTATTGAATGCATTTAAAATACCATGTGTGTCGATCTTTGATAATGACGTTAAGCAGGGTCAAACGCCCCTGCCTGATGAATTCTTTACAACCGAGCTGTGTTTTGAAATTGAAATAGTGAAGTACCTTTACTCAAAGGGAAAAGCATCCGTAATTCGACAAATTGTTCAGGAATATGATGCATCCGCCGAAAGCGAAATACTTGATACTGATTTCGTGAGAAAGCCATTTAATAAGATGGGGATTGATATTTCGAGTTACAATCCTAAAAAATTAGCAGACATTCCCGAGAATAATTCTGACGAATTCTGTAATATGTATTCTGCATGGTACATGGTCAAAAAGGGTATACTTCTTGGGCGCATTGTAGGAGATATCTTAACAAGTGATTTAATTCCTCCATGCTATGTAAATGCATTAAAAAAGGCTGAGGAGGTCGCAGAAAATGTCCGAAATAGACATTGAGTATCTCAAGACGATAATTGCCGCACAGCATGATAATGACCAAAAACAATTGGATGTTATCTTTTCGGAATCTTCACGTTTGATGGTCGAGGCTCCTGCCGGATACGGCAAAACTACTACTATGATTAGTAGAATAGCCTATCTTTTTACTACGGGGAAAGTACCAAATCCCAAGCACATTCTTGGTCTTACATTTAGTGTAAATGCGGCATTAAAAATTAAGCGCGATATTGCCGGAAAGTTGCCTTCGTTAATTGGAGGGCAAAACAATCCATCCGCAATTAATGAAAAGGTGACAGCAACTAATTATCATGGGTTTTGCAAAATAGTTCTAAAGAAATATGGATTTCTAGTCGCTGAAGCTCTAAGATGTGACGTTAATCTATTTAGAGCGGTTGGTGACAGTGATGTCGATAGAATAGATGAGCTAAAAACGGCGCTCTCCGTTAATGAACTAAATAGTATAAAAAACATTGAATCAACTATTAAGTTAGGGATTATGCCAGACGAAACAAGTATCAGGGGGTATACTGAACTAATTGTTCAGAAACTACTTCCTCTGGGATATATCACACATAACGCAATAATCATATTTACGATTACGCTTTTATCAAATAATGCAGAAGTCCAAAAGTTCTATCAAAGCTATTACCCGTTGCTGATAGTTGATGAGTTTCAAGATACGAACTGTATTGCATGGAAGTTACTAACACTGTTGATCAATGAAAAAACCAAATTATTGTTTCTCGGAGATCCGTTGCAGCGCATATATGGCTTTATTGGCGCACTGCCAAATATCATGTCGCTTGCGGTTGAAACATACAATATGGTTCAGATTTGCTTGGACAAGAATTATAGATTTAGTTCTAACCCAGAAATGTTAAAGCTAGACGCGAATATCAGAGCAAACGCTGCTAATTCGTTTATATTGGATCCAAGTATGAAGACTGCCTATTTATCTGCCTTTTTTGGAAATAATCAAGGGGATGAGTCAACACAGATTGCCGAAAAGGTCTGCGACTTGCTTAAATCATCTGAAAACTGTAGAATAGCTATACTCTGTCGAGGCCGAGGCTGCAATTCAGACAAGATAGAGCAGGCGATTTCAAATGCAGGGGTTTCATATTTCTACGGAATGTTTACCGATGATGATCCTGTTTATGTGGATTTTCATATTAGATGTCAATCTGCATTCATTCGAAAATTTGGGAAAACAAAGAGTGTCAATCGTAGTGCTTTATTGGCTTTTGTGGCAAACTTTAGAGAATCTTTCTTAGAGAACGATAATAAAGTAATATCTTCATTGCTGTCCCTACTGGATGCGCTAGTTGAAAAGATGTCAACCGACTATGCCTCAATAACACCTGAAGACAAATATCAACTAATGATTGATATACTGGAAAACAGGCAACTAAAGCAAGCCATGGAGTATATCGATACAAATGTTATTTTCGCTACAGTTCATGGTGCAAAAGGGCTGGAATGGGATTATATATTCCTTACCGATTTAGAACGGTGGATATTTCCTAATTATCATATTTGCAATTTATGTCCACAGAAATTTAGTTCTTTAGTAAAGAGTACATGTCATCTTGATCAAAACAGCATTGTGGAAGAATTCCGTGATGCCATTATTGACGAGCTTTCAGTATTCTATGTTGGAGTTACAAGGGCAAGGAGGCAGGTATTTGTTTCTGCAAGCGCCAGACGCTACAACGCAACTGGGGCTGAAAAAGAAAGCGGGTTCTCTTGCTTGGCGGCATTAAACGGGATTCGATTAGTAAAAGCATAGAAAGTCCAAATGAATGTGTCTCCATCCAATGCTGGGTAATTACCTAATGCACCAATATGAAACAAGGATATGGTAGACAAATCAGACCTCGTTGTTTTCTGCATTGACCGCAGCGAGGGTAGGGCATACCAGACACTTTGATATGCTGAATAGTCAGATAAGGTTTGTATCAATCTAGGTGGTCTTGACCTGTGATTTCAGGCTGTTTTTTGCCTAAGTCTCAAATTGGTTCCAAAACAGTCGTTGTAACATTTCAATATAAGATAAAATTAACCACGCGGTCGATAAACCGCGTGGTTAAGCCATTTGAGTGGAGCTGGTGAACGGACTCGAACCCCCGACCTGCGCATTACGAATGCGCTGCTCTACCGACTGAGCTACACCAGCATATTAAATTGTGAAATTTTGTAAAGTCTACGTTTTGATCCGACCGATGCGTCGCTTTATCGGTACTCCACGACCTGCGCATTACGAATGCGCTGCTCTACCGACTGAGCTACACCAGCGTATTAAATTGTGAAAATTTGTAAAGTCTATGTTTTGATCTCGACTGATGCGTCGCTTTATTGGTACTCCACGACCTGCGCATTAC
>JAGAWN010000299.1 GCA_017941355.1 Ruminiclostridium sp.
CGGGAGCCTTCTTGCCGATAACGAGATGTCCGCAGTTGCGGCATTCCCAGATAGTCTCATCGCTCTTCTCGAACACTCTCTGCATATCAATGTTGTTGAGGAGTGCGCGGAATCTTTCTTCATGGTGCTTCTCGATAGCGCCTACCATTTTGAACTGAGCTGCGAGCTTTGTGAAGCCCTCTTCCTCTGCTTCCTTGGCAAATCTCTCGTACATATCTGTCCACTCGTAGTTCTCGCCGTCAGCTGCGGCAGCGAGGTTCTTTGCGGTATCTCCGAGTTCACCGAGAGCCTTGAACCAGATCTTTGCGTGTTCTTTCTCGTTGTTTGCAGTAGCCTCGAATATAGCTGCTATCTGCTCATATCCTTCTTTTTTTGCTACGGACGCAAAATAAGTGTATTTGTTGCGTGCCTGTGATTCACCTGCAAAAGCTGTAAGAAGATTCTGTTCGGTCTTTGAGCCTTTTAATTCCATATTAATTGACCTCCGTTAAAATATTGCATTTCTGCCTTTTTATTATAACATTTTTTGTATATATTTGTCAATACAATTTCCGCTATTTGCGTTTTTTCTTTTTAGGTTCTCGGAAGAACATATACCAGATAATGAACTGACCTGCCGAAAGAAGCACCATGATTATCATTATGACAACGGTAGCGGGATTCCACATTCCGTTCGCTGAGAAATACCATATAAGGTAAACGCATATCGCGCTGAGTATAAAGCCGTTTACAAGCGGCGAATTCCCCTTTTTCATTTGCTCTGTAACCGCTTAGCCATGAGAGTGTTCTTCATCAGCATAGCGATCGTCATGGGACCTACGCCTCCGGGAACGGGAGTGATGAAAGACGCTTTCGGCTCCACCTCATCGAACTTAACGTCTCCGCACAGCTTGTTCTCCGCGTTTCGGTTCATACCCACATCTATCACGACAGCGCCCTCCTTGACCATATCGGCAGTAACGAAGTCAGCCTTGCCGACTGCGCTCACAAGAATGTCCGCGCGTCTGCACACCGCCGCTAAATCTTTGGTGTGGGAATGGCATATCGTGACAGTTGCGTTTTCGTGCAGGAGCAGCATCGCCATAGGCTTGCCGACAATGTTTGAACGTCCTATGACTACACATTCCTTGCCCGCTACATCCGTGCCCGTGCTGTGTATCAGCTCCATTACACCTGCGGGAGTGCATGGAAGAAAAGCGTAATTCCCGATAACTATTCTCCCGACATTCTCCGCATGGAAAGCGTCAACGTCCTTCTTGGGAGATATCGTCTTGATGATCTTCTTCTCGGTAATATGTTTCGGAAGAGGAAGCTGTACGAGTATGCCGTTTACATTCGGGTCATCGTTGAGCGTCCTTACAAGTTCACGCAGTTCATTCTCGGTCGTCTCCTCCGGAAGCGCGTATTCGTAGGACTTTATCCCGCACATCTCGCAGGCTTTCTTTTTATTGTTCACATACACGCGGCTCGCGGGATCGTTTCCGACGATCACCACCGCAAGTCCGACCGTAAGTCCGTCGCGCTCGATCTCCGCGCGTACCTCGTCCTTTATTCTCTGTGAAACTGCTTTTCCGTCAATTAACTGTGCCATGATGTTCCTCCTTATTTATCGTTTTCGTCAAAGATACTCGGAGCCGATACCTGCTCCTTTTCCGCGCGTCTGAAAGCTTTCAGCGCTTTTTCCGTTTCTTCCTCGTTTTTCTGATCGGTGTAGTATTTTTCCATTCGCTCCGTGCAGGCTTCGGTGTCTTTCCAGCGCCTGTATTCCGGCATTTTCTTTACTTTCAGCTTGAAATAAACCAGTAAGATAAGGCAGAATACGGCTGTCGCAAATCCGATAAGCTGCGAAACGCGAATGCCTGTGCCGCCGACGTAAAGACTGTCTGTGCGAAGTCCTTCGATGAATCCGCGTCCGGTGCCGTACCATATCACATACCACAGGAACTGCTCACCGTCGAAGGTCTGCAGCCGCGAAACAACGAAATGAATGAATGCCAGTCCCAGCGCGCACCATAGGCTCTCATACAGAAAGCATGGGTGGACGAGCGCGTACTGTCCGGCGGGAAGAGCGTTCTGTGCCGCGATCACGACCGGGTCATTCTCGATTATGTTTCCTGTCATGCCCCACGGCAGATCTCCCGCTGTGGGAGCGCCGTAGGCTTCCTGATTGATGAAGTTCCCCCAGCGTCCTATCGCCTGTCCGATCAGAAATCCGCAGCCGCCCATATCGCACAGCGGAAGCACAGGAGCCTTGCGTATCTTCGTAGTCAGAACACCGACTATCGAGCCGCAGATAATGCCGCCGTATATCGCAAGTCCTCCGTCGTGGATAGTGGTGAATGTTGTGATAAGATCATACTTGTAGGTGTTTTCGGGATTGATGTTCCAGAATATGACGTAGAATATGCGTGCGCCGAGGAATCCCGCAATGCCGCCGAACAGCGCCACATCGAAGATATCGTCGCTTGTGAGACCGACTTTTTTACCGCGCTTTGTGCAGTACAGCACAGCGAGGATAAGCCCTGCCGCAATTATGACAGCATACCAGAATATCTTGAACCCGAATAAGTCCAGAGCAACGCGGTTCACATCTATCTCGCCGGAGAACAGATTCGGAAACTCCACGCGTCTGTCGTAAATATCGTTCATTTGTCAGTACCTTTCTTTTGTCTGTATTCAGCGCTCTATCGGTTCGATTATCGAAAGATTGCTGTTTTCCGTATCTATGTCCGAGAGCGCTTTCATTACATCATCGTAGGTGATTTCGGCTACCGTTTCCAGCAGTTCGTAAAGATCCGTATCATAGAAATCGGCGCTCATTGCAGATTTGGCAACACTGCCTACGTTGTTGAAAAGCCCGATCAGATCGCCGTAGGTGGTTTTCTTCACAGTCTCGAAATCATTGCGCGGTATCCCGTCGTTTTTCAGTCTGTTGAGTTCCTTTACAACTTCCTCATAAACCTTGTCCGGGTCACGGGAATCTCCGCTTATCATCGGCATGAAGAATCCGCGCCCTCTGAAAACGCCGGTGGAAAATGTATCGTTGATAAGCCCGCTTTCGTAAAATCTGCTGTAAAAAGGCGAGAAGCTGCCGAACGATGATTCCAGCATGATGTCATATATAAAATGCTTTATCTCACATTCTCTGCCCGAGAAGTTCGGCATCTTGAAAGCTATCTGGAAGAGCGGCAGAGCGCAGTACAGCTTCTGTGTGACCCGGCGTTCCTTGACGAACGCGGGTTCATCGGGAACGACAGCCTGCAAGCCGATATCCTTTGAGGGTTTAAGCATCTCGTCACATATCTTCAGAGCCTCGTCCGGGTCAAAGTTGCCCGCGACAGAAAGAGTCATATTGTTAAGATTGTAGAACGTGTTGTAGCAGCGGTACAGAAGCTCCTTGCTGATATGGGAAATGCTTTCGACTGTGCCGGCAATGTCAATGCGTACCGGATTATTGTGATAAACCGCGCCGAGTCCGTTGAACATAACGCGCCAGCCCGGGTCATCGAGATAGCTCTTTATCTCCTGCGCTATGATACCTTGTTCTTTCTGCACGTTCTCATCGGTGAAGTAGGGGTTCTGCACGAAGTCGAGCAGAGTGCGGAGGTTTTCACCGAAATGCTGAGAGCAGGAAAAGTGATATGCGGTGGTATCAAAAGATGTGAATGCGTTTGAGTATGCACCTGTCTTTGAGAAATTCTCGAAAGCGCTGCATTCCTCACCCTCAAAAAGCTTGTGTTCAAGGTAGTGCGCAATGCCTTCCGGAACAGTAATGAAATCCTTGTCCTCGTTTGTCTTGAAAGTCGTATCTACCGAGCCGTAACGTGTCCCGAATATTGCGAACGCGGAACTGAAGCCTTTCATCGGGTACAGGCAGACAGTAAGTCCGCTGTCATGCTTTATGCGTGTGTAGCTTTCGCCGAGGCGGCTGCTCTTTATGATATCCTTTTTCACTGTGCATCAGCCTCCTTGTCCGTTTTAAGTATGAACACCGTGTCAAGGCGCAAGGACTTTGCGGCTTCTGTCACATCATCGTGGGTAACGGCGTTGACTGCGGCAATGACATTCTCTGTAGTATCGGCATATTCCGGGAACATTATGTCGGCAAGGCATCTCGAGCCTACGCCGCCGATAGTGTCTCCTACCGAGCGCAGAAGGTTACCGATGTACAGCTTTACCTTGTTCAGTTCATCGTCGGTGAAGTTTCCTTTTGTGATCTCGCTGAGCTGATTAAGACACTCTTTTTCAGCGGGTCCAAGATTTTGGCTGTCAACGCCGCATTCCGTTGTCATAAAGCCTTTTGCGAATCCTATGCGGGAGAAGCAGTAATAGCAGAGCGACATCTTTTCGCGCACAATGCTGAAAAGCTTTGAGGACTCGGTGCCGCCGTAGAGATATGACATTACCATGAGCGGATACTTTTTGCGGTATCTGTCCGATGTCTTGAAGAACATGACCAGCTTGCACTGCTCAACGTCGAGAGTTTCCGTGATACGGCTGACCTCGTTCTTATCTGGGCTAAGCATTACTTCCGGGAGTTCGGAGGGCTTGCGCGCGATTGAACCGAAAGCGTCGGCAAACAGCTTATCCATGCCGTCAAAGCTGTTTTCGCCCACACAGATTATTTCCGTGCGGCACTCGCCGATAAGCCGTCTGTACGCTTCGAGGGCTTTCTGCGCATCAAGAGCTTCTACCTGCTCGTTCGTGCCGCCCCAGCGGATCGCGGCAGGCTCGCCTCTGAACGCTTCCTCGTATGCTTTCAGATAGGCGTAATGAGTCTTGTCGTTTATTTCGGCATTGTTGTCGTCTATCTGATTCTGCTTTTCGATCTCAAGGCTTCCTGCCGGGAAAAAGCCGTTTTCAAAATAAGGCTTGAAAATGCAGTCGATAAGTATTGACACGGTTTCTTTGAGGATATCCTCGCCGTTCAGCGCAAATCTGCTGTCAAGGCAGGTAGCACTCAGGTCACAATACTGGTAATCCGTATCTGCGCGCACCGACCATGTGATATCCGCGGAGTACAGCTCCGCAAGCCTGCGGTTCAGCTTTGTCATGGTATTGAAGCTTTCGCAGCATTTCGAGAGGATACGCGGTATAACTGCGTTGCCGGACGCGTTCTCCGAAAGCTGAGATATGAATATCACGCTTACCCGGTTCACCTTGAATTTCGTGTCGGTCACAGATGTGAAATAAACATCATCTGCTATGGCACGTCTGTTGTAAAGGTCTTTCAAATTGTCACTTTCCTTTCAGTAGTCTATGATAATATGTTCGGCGTGCAGTCCGCCGTTATTGTCTATAGTTATAACACCGTAGGTAGGAGGGTTGCCGCCCCGCGGTAAAGCTGCGCTCCCCGGATTGAACAGCAGTACGCCGTTCACCGTTTCGTTCAGCGGAATATGCGTATGTCCGAACAGCGCAATGCTGCAGCCGTTTGATACTGCCGTGGCGGAGAGATACTCTTTCAGCCTTGCACGCTCGAACCTGTGACCGTGGCACATATAGAATTTTCTGCCGCCAAGCTCTGTCACAAGGCACTGCGGGTAATTGCCCCAGTCGTTGTTGCCTTTGATGAATATGAACGGCTTGTCATAGAACGAGGACTGCACATCGTAGAACTCGTTTTCACCGTCACCGAGGTGTATGAACTGATCGGCGGACTCATTGCGCCTGACGGTTTCATACAGAGTCTCAAAATCTCCGTGGGTATCCGAGATAACGATGATACGCATAAGTTCCGCCTCCGCACAGCCTTAATACCTTATTATATCACAAACATGAAAAAAAATCAATGTTTTGATTGACATTCCTGTGATAAAATAGTAAAATATATATCGGAAGGTCAGGGTGATGATATGAATACTGTACTTATGTCTCTCGGAGATATGCCCGCCGGCGAGGGAATCGGCGGTGTGATAAGTTCCGCACTGCTTGCGGGAGGAACGCTCGCGCTGATATACGGCGTGCTTGTGGTGATCGACAGATATCACAAAAAGCACAGTTCCGGGGAAAGCAGACCCGATGATACAACGCAGGAGCAGCCCGTAAGCCGGACATTCCCGCAGGTGCTTGACGAACAGATAGAAAAGAGTAAGGACAAGGACGGCAGAGCATGAAGAAGGTTATGGTTGCAATGAGCGGCGGGGTTGACAGCTCGGCTGCGCTTGTTATGTTAAAGGACAGTTACGATGTTATAGGTGTGACGCTGAAACTGCACGACGGTGAGTTTGAGTGCGCGGGGCAGAAGACCTGCTGTTCGCTGCGGGATATCGACGATGCAAGAGAAGTAGCTTCCCGTTTTGACATAATGCACTATGTTTACAATATGAAAGACCTGTTCCGTGAAAAGGTGATAGACCGGTTCATCGACTTTTACGAGCGCGGCATGACTCCGAACCCGTGTATCGACTGCAACAGGTACATAAAGTTTGAAGCACTGCTGAACCGTGCGCGGGAGCTTGGCTGCGAGTACATTTCCACAGGGCATTACGCACGGACGGAGTATGATGAAGAGCGGGGCAGGTGGCTGCTGAAAAAAGCCGTTTCCGACGACGGCGCAAATGACAAGGATCAGTCCTATGTGCTGTACGATCTTACGCAGGAACAGCTTGCTCACACGCTGTTTCCGCTCGGCAGCATGAAGAAATCCGAGGTACGCGCCTTTGCTGAGAAGAACGGGCTTGTGAATGCCCACAAATCCGACAGTCAGGATATCTGTTTCGTTCCCGACGGCGACTACGCGGCATTTATCCGCAGGGAAACGGGCAGGGACTATCCCGCGGGCGACGTGACTGACAGTACGGGCAGGGTTTACGGCAGGCACGAGGGACTGATAAAATACACGGTGGGGCAGCGCAAGGGACTTGGTATAGCGTTCGGAACACCGATGTACGTTATCGGTAAGGATATTCCCGGCAATCGCCTTATCGTTGGCGGCGCGGAAGAACTGCTCAGCAGTACCCTCACCGCCTACGATCTGAACTGGATAGCGTTTGAGCGCCCGTCTAAGCCGTTCTCGTGCAAAGCAAAGACCCGTTACCGCATGGCAGAACAGCCATGCACGGTGTACCCGAATGACGACGGTACGGTTCGTGTTGAGTTTGATGCCCCGCAGCGCGCGGTAACTCCCGGACAGCGTGTGGTTTTCTATGACGGAGATATCGTTGCGGGCGGCGGGATAATAAGATAACAGAATACCCCGTAAGCATTGCTTACGGGGTATATTTGTCTCCCTGATAAATGTCAAGCTCCGCCATGAGCTTATCAATACCGCCGAGAACGGATATCTTGTCCGCGCTCCACATCGGAGCGGCAAGAGTGCGCTTGTCACCGTCGCCGGTGATACGCTCGATGACCGTATCGGGCGGGAGATATTCAAGCTGACGGACGACTGTTTCGATATAGTCCGCTTTTGTCATGGGTGTGTAATCGCCGCGTTCGTACATATTGTGCAGGAACGTGTCCCTGATAACGTGGAGCAGATGTATCTTGATACCGTCGGGACGCTGCTTTCCGACAGCTTCGGCGGTCTTTATCATCATTTCCGGTGTCTCCTCCGGAAGTCCGTTTATGATATGCACACAGGTGCGGACTCCGCTTTTGCGCAGCAGGAACATTGCCGAAAGGAAAGACGAACTGCTGTGGCAGCAGTTCATATTGTGCGTAGTCCTGTCGTATATGGATTGAAGTCCGAGTTCCACTGTTGCGGGAACCCCGAGTGACTTTATCAGTCCGATCTTTTCGCGGTCAATGCAGTCTGTCCGCGTTGCGATCGAGATGCAGTCAGCACCCGCATCGACAGCTTCTCTGTAACGTTTTTCGAGAGTGCCGATATCGGCGTATGTGTTGGTGTGAGCCTGAAAGTACGCGTTTATCAGAGCGTCCGGGTACTTTTTCAGTATCCGCTCTTTCTCGCGTTTCAGCTGTTCCGCGATCGGTACCGACGGTTCCGCAGTGAAATAGCCGCTGCCGCCGCTGCAGAAGATACAGCCGCCGTGACTCTTCGTGCCGTCGATGTTGGGGCAGGTGAAGCCCGCGTCTATAACTGCTTTCACCACCCGTCTGCCGTAGGTGTGCCTGTTATGATAGTAAAGCGTGTGATAGCGCTTGTTGTCATCGGAGTAAGAAAATCCCATATCAGACCGCGATCGCCTTTCCGCTGCCTACGACGGCAGCCGCATCGAGAATATAGTCTCTGCCCCGTACCGCGCCTGCTGCCGCAAGTGCGCGTTCCACCGTGCTTACCGCAAGTTCGGGAGTGTTGTTGTTCTGGCTCAGATGTCCGAGCAGCAGGGAAACGGTGCCGGTATTTACAAGTTCGCGCGCAAAAGCGGCGCAGTCACCGTTTGCGAGATGCCCGCGGTCTGAGCGTATGCGCTGTTTCAGCTCGTATGGATATTGCAGGTTGCGTGTCATCATCTCGGGGTCATAGTTGGCTTCCAGCAGCACGAAACGGCAGCCGGTAAGGTTCTCCCTGACTTCGGGAGTGATATGTCCGAGGTCTGTGCAGACAGCGATCTTGTTCTCGTTGTCGGAAAAGGTGTAGCATACGCTTTCCGCGCTGTCGTGGGGAGTATGGAAAGCTTTGACGCTGAGGCTCACGGGAGCGTTTGCGATGTCGTCGATAAGTCTTATATCGGTTCCCGCGCTCACCGCGTTTTTTGAGAGGATCCGGCTCCATGTTCCCTCGGAAGCGTAAACAGGAACATGAAGATTCTTTGAGAGTGTGAGCAGTCCTTTGATATGATCGCTGTGTTCGTGGGTGATGAATACGGCATTGATGTTCTCTGTGCTGCGGTTTGCAAGTGCAAGCCCGCCGCGCAGAGCCTTGAAGCTGCACCCTATATCCACGAGCAGCCCCTTTCCGCCGCTTTCTATGTATGTGCAGTTAGCCTTGCTGGAACTGCACAGTGAGACTACTCTCATGTTTCCTCCGCGCGGCTTTCGGGGGTTCCGTATTTGGGTTCGCAGGTAAGGTTCACGCCGAGACGCTTGAACGTGCGTTCATCGACCTGCGACAGAATGACGGTTGAGTGTACTTCGCACCCGCGAAGCTTTGATATCTGTTCCATAGCTTTCTTCGCGTCCTCGCTGGTGTTCGCGCAGATAGAGAGGGCGAGCAGAGTCTCGTCCGTGTGCAGACGAGGGTTTGCGTTGCCAAGGTGATTTACCTTGAGATCCTGAATAGGCTCGATAACGTGAGGCGACATAAGAAGCTTTTCGTCGTCGATGTCACCGAAGTATTTCAGCGCGTTGAGAAGCAGTGCCGAGGAGGCTCCGAGAAGATTAGAAGTCTTTCCCGTGAGTATCGTTCCGTCAGGAAGTTCCATAGCCGCAGCGGGAGACCCGGTAGCCTGTTCTTTGGCGAGCGCGGGTGCAACAACGCGTCTGTCAGAGGTAGACACACCTGCCTGCTGCATGAGCAGTTCAAGTTTGTAAACCTCATCGTCAGAGATAAGCCCTTTTCGTCTGTCGCAGAGACCTATGTAGTATCTTCGGATTATCTCGTCTCTTGCAGCTTTGCTTACGATATCATCGTCAATTATGCAGTTGCCCGCCATGTTGACGCCCATGTCTGTCGGCGATTTGTATGGCGACTTCCCGAGAATGCTTTCGAGCATCGCGTTCAGCACGGGGAATATCTCAACATCGCGGTTGTAGTTCACGGTAGTTTCGCCGTAAGCTTCAAGGTGGAACGGGTCGATCATGTTGACATCGTTGAGATCCGATGTTGCAGCCTCATAAGCGATATTTACCGGGTGTTTCAGCGGGAGGTTCCATATCGGGAAGGTCTCGAATTTAGCATAACCGGCGTTCTTTCCCCGAAGATGTTCGTGGTATATCTGTGATAAACAGGTCGCCATTTTACCGCTGCCGGGACCGGGGGCTGTAACAACCACAAGGCGGCGGGTAGTTTCTACAAAGTCGTTCTTTCCGTAGCCCTCGTCACTCATAATAAGCGGGATATTTGAGGGATATCCGCTGATCCTGTAATGGTGATATACTTTAACGCCGAGAGTTTCAAGTCTTGCGGCGAAAGCGTCGGCAGATACCTGTTTTTCATACTGCGTTAGCACAACGCTGCTCACATACAGTCCGAAGCGCCTGAAAACGCCTATAAGACGTATAACATCGACATCGTAAGTAATGCCGAGATCGCCTCTGACCTTGTTCTTTTCGATATCCGAGGAATTGATGACAATAATGATCTCCGCATCGTCTTTCAGCTGCAGCAGCATTTTAAGTTTACTGTCCGGCATGAATCCGGGAAGTACACGGGAAGCGTGAAAATCATCGAAAAGCTTGCCGCCGAATTCAAGATATAGCTTGTCTCCGAAATGAGAGATACGCTCTCTGATATGCTCAGACTGCATTTTCAGATATTGTTCGTTATCAAACCCGGTTTTCTTCTGTGTTGTCATTTTAAAGTTCCTTTCATCAGTACAATAACATTACTATTATATAACAAATCACACAAAATTTCAAGATATAATTATAAAAATAAGCAAAAAAGACTGACATCAAACTATCAGTCTTTTTTGCTTATTCGTATTCAATGCACGGATCAGGGTAAATGCGGTATGTAGTGCCGCTTCGACCCGCAGAGAAAGAGTCTCCTGTCCAGATCTCTATGGCAGATGGATTGTCTTTCTGATAGCAGATAAGCCAGCGGTCGGTATTTTTACCATCCGAATGAGATGTTGCCTTCATTTTAAAGAGATAATCGCCATGATTCTGCATATCCTTTGCTTTGTCGGTCAGATTGCCCTCGGCGTCCCATAATCCGAGCTTCATATTCAGCCGGAGAATGAAGTCATATTGTTCTTTGTTTCCGTTCAGCCATGCGAATGCGGCTTTATCAATAGCCTTCGCACCGTCCATTTTAGCTACGACAACGATCTTATACTCTCCGTCTTTCGGAGACTTGCCGTTTCCGAACTGCTTTGGATCCGCGTAGCCGTCATCAGTGGCTATCCACTCGGTAAGGTGCTGATAGCCCGAAGTTATCTGATGAAAAGCTTTCCATGCTTCACGGTCTTCGGC
>JAGAWN010000300.1 GCA_017941355.1 Ruminiclostridium sp.
AGAACTTGACCTGAACCCGTTCAGGCTGATCGGAAACGATTGGCTCGTGCTTGCCGCCGGAAACGAGGACGGCTGCAACGCCATGACCGTTTCGTGGGGACACCTCGGCTGCTTATGGTCGCCGAACCGTCCGACTGCCATAGCTTACGTCCGGCAGTCCCGCTATACCAAGAAGTTCATGGACGAGCATGAGCTTTTCACACTCTCGCTCATAGATGACCGCAAGGCTCTCGGATATCTCGGCTCGCACTCCGGACGCAATGAGAACAAATTCGAGGGTGCAGGCGTAAAGCCGCTTTTCACCGACGGCACAGCTGCAATTGACGGCGCAAAGCTTGTTTTCGTGTGCCGCAAGCTTTACACCGCCCCGTTCACACCCGAGGGATTCGTGGACAAGAACATACTTGCAAAGGACTACTCAAACGGCGACTTCCACCAGATGTACGTCGGAGAGATCATCAAAACATACAAAGCATAAAAATACCGGCGGAACCGTTCAGTTCCGCCGGTATATTTTTTATGCAAGATCGGCTTTCATGCGCGAATTGAAAACAACTATTGCAAGTGCTGTTATAACTGCGGCACTTACGCAGACTATAAGCAGCGGTATCAGTAAGTTTTCCGCCGAGAGATCGAGAGCTGCAGCCGAACGCGCTGCTTTGGTGCAGTAGTAGAACGGCAGGCATTTGCAAACCGTAAGCATTATTCCGCCGGTGCTGTCCGCGTCGAAAAACACGCAGCCGAGAAACGAACCAAGGGATATCACCACCGAACAGAGTCCCGGCGCAGCTTTGTCACTGAACAGTGTTCCGAACAACAAGCCGATGCCCGTAAAAAACACAGCCGCAGGGATCAGCGTTACGATAGACAGCAATATTCCCGGTATGCTCAGCGAAACACCGGTCATAAGCGAAATAACAAAACTTGCGGTAAACGTGATAAACATCTGCACCACCGAAATTATCAGCATAGGAAGCAGATAGCCGAGCGAAAAGTCCGACGATGTCATGGGTGTGGCATACATTCTGACCAGAAATGCGCAGGTGCGGTCTTTCGATACGCTGAGAGCCGTGAACAGCATAACAAACGTCAGTCCGAACATTGCTATCCCGCCGCAGAGGTTGTCTATGCGGAATACTGTCATGTTCGCCTCGGGCGGTATGCTGCTGTTCACGAGCGTCATTACGAGCAGCATTACGATCGGAAATCCCAGACAGAATATGTAGCTTAACGGGTCACGCAGCATTTCTTTGATGTTGCGCGTTGTGAACGCGATGATCCTGCTCATTTCCCCATGCTCCTTTCCGCGATCTCCACAAACGCGTTTTCAAGCCCCTGCTTACCTGCCGCTTCTTCTATCTCGTGAAGCGTTCCGTATGCCTCGATATTGCCGTTTATCATTATTGCGATATGGTCGGCAAGTTCTTCGGCTTCCTCCATGTAGTGAGTTGTAAGCACTATGGTCATCTTCCCTTTGAGTCCGCTTATCGACTTCCACAGCTCGCGGCGCGCAAGAACATCAAGTCCCAGTGTCGGCTCGTCAAGAAACAGCAGTTCCGGTTCACCGATGATCGCCATTGCAATGCTCAGCTTGCGCTTCCAGCCGCCCGAAAGCGTTTTCGCACGGGAGTTTTCGACTTCTCCAAGCCCGAATACCTCCGATATCTCGTCTGCACGCCCTTTTACACGATTACCGGTGAAACCGTACACCTTTGCCATGAACTCTAAATTTTCGCGTACCGTCAGGTTTCCCGCCACAGCCGTGTCCTGCGGCGAGATCCCTACAATGCGTTTAACAGCGGACTTTTCATTTTTTATGCTGTGGCCTTTGACATAGCCCTCGCCGTCTGTCGGCTCCGACAGACAGGTGAGCATTCTTACCGTTGTTGTCTTGCCCGCGCCGTTAACGCCAAGCAGAGCGAACAACTCACCCTCCTCAACTTCGAGGTCTATACCGTTTACGGCAGTCTTGTCCTTGTACTTTTTCGTGAGTTTCCTTGTCTCTATCGCCTTCATAGTTCTCCACACATTGTCTTATTCGTTTTCCGCAGTAACATCACCGAGGTTTACCAGCGCGATACCCTTCTCTTCGTCACCGAGGACGAGCAGTGAATCTCCCGGTTTCAGTCCGAACAAACGTCTGCACTCGGCAGGAAGTGTTATCTGCCCCTTGTCATTCATTTTTGACACGCCGAAAACGTGTTTGCCGTCCTTTGATTCCAGAGTCTGCATATTGCGGACAAGCATATCCACGGTTATGCCGAAGATATCCGCGAGAGTGATACATGAGCCTATATCCGGCATACTCTCGCCGCGCTCCCACTTTGCAACAGCCTGACGGGATACGCCGAGCTTTTCGGCTATATCCTCCTGTGTCATTCCGGCTTTGACACGGTACATTTTCAGATTTGTGAACCGTATTTCCATGCAATTCCCCCTTTGCGGTATGATTATTATACCATGGTGAAAATGTTTTGTAAAGCGACAGTATATAACATTTCTGTTATCATTGGTTGCGTTTTACGAAAATGCAATCATAAATAACAATCCCCTCTTCGGAAACGAAGAGGGGTTTGCTGTTTATGAATTCTTTTTCTTCCACTCGGAATAGCCCTGTATGAGGGATTCAGACCACTTCCTGCCTGCCCAGCTGCCGCCGTTCGCTCTGTAGTAGTAGTCAAAGTATAGCGGGCTCTTGTTGGTGTAGGCGTTCTTTGTGGATATCGCCTTTTCACCGGGGCGAAGTTCACGCGCGAGCACCACGAAACGGGTGTCAACGTCTGCGCCCATGGGGTAGAAGCAGGTGGAGAGTGTTATGAACTTGTCACCGTACTTGATGTCGAGATCGGGATTGTAGAATACGCTTCTGTCGAATACCTGCTCGAAATACTGATAGAATGTGGCTTCGTTCTTGAAGTTGCGGAATCTGTAGTAATTGAATACATTGCCGTGCTTCAGTTCGGTATTCACAAACATACCAGCAAATACCACATAAGTCTTTTCGCCGCCATATACGGATTCGTATGTGAATGTCGGGTGAGTGAGGTAGAAGTTGAGGCTTCCGTATCTTGCGGGATAGTAGTTGGTGATCTTCGCAAGACCCACGCCGGTGCGGATATTGTGTCCGTAGATAACGAGGTTGTCGGGACGGAAGTTCTCGGTAACGGGAGAATGGCTGTCCGCAAATGTGGTTCCTACCTTTGTGGTATCATACTCGCCGTAGAATGTGTGAGTAAGGTAGTAATCGTTGTTGGAAGCCTGAACTACCGGCAGGTCAATAGGCGTATCCTTGATCTGGAGCCAGCCAACGAAGTCGGAATTGAGCTGCTTCATATAAGCGATGTCATGCTTGAACGGGTACTTGGTGCTGCCGTAGTTGTAGCCGGAAACATGCTCTGTGGGTGCGACCTCGGTAACGGGTACGACTGCGGAAACCACCGAGGACTGCAGCTGTGCCTTGTAGGTCTTGCCGGACTTCACAAGCGCGGCGACTTTGTACTTGTAGGTCTGACCCGCCTTGAAATCGGTGATCGTGCAGGTTGTTCCCGACATATTCTTATACTCAACATACTTCTTGGTTGCAGTATCATACACATAAACTCTGTATGCGGCTGCGCCCTTGACTGCCGACCATGACAGCTTTATGGACTTTTCGGTAACTGCCGCTTTGAAGTTTGCGGGAGCGGAAAGCTTTGTCGTGAGTGTCTGCTGCTTGGTGGGAGTCTGCACGGCAAGCTTGCTGCCGGACTTCACAAGCGCGGCGATCTTGATCTTGTATGTATTGCCGGGTTTCAGATCCTTGAACTTGCAGACGGGTGTAGATACGTTCTTGTACAGTTCGTAGCGCTTTGTCTTTGCGTTATACAGAAATACTCTGTAAGCGTAAGCACCCTCCACCGCTTTCCATGAAACCTTTGCGCTGGTGTCATAGATCTCCGCCGACAGACCTGTGGGTGCGGGAAGCTTGGTGTCTATCGTGATCTCGTCGGAAATCGTCTGTTCAACCAGTCCGGAGCCGGACTTCACAAGTGCTGCAAGCTTGATCTTATATGTTGAGCCTATGCTCAGATCCTTGATCTTGCAGACCGGGGTGGAAACATTCTTGTAGAACTCGAACTTACCGCTTTTGGAGTTGTACAGGAACACTCTGTAAGCGTCCGCGCCGGCAACTGCTTTCCATGTGACCTTTGCTGTTGTCCCCTCCATTACCGAGGAAACTCCCTTTGGCGCCGCAAGCTTTTTCGCGGAAGCAGCGCTTGCCGATACCGTAAACGGCTCGGCAATACCGGGAACAGCGGTAACAGCCATTGCACCCGCAAGCAGTACGCCCATAAATCTGTATTTCTTCTTCATTTGCTATCCTTTCACCTGCGAAACGCCGCAGATATCAAAATTGATAAGTGCCGTAACGTGACAGCTCTTTTATTATACCATAGAATACCCGGCTTGTCATCTTTTGCGGGGAATTTTACGGTATAAAAATTATCGGCTGATTTTTATGCAAATTAACCATCAGCGGCATTGCCTCAATATGCCTTGCCCCAGTAAACCATGTGCTTTGCCGGCTTTCCGCAGCAGACGCATTTATCGGAAAGCTGCTCCTGTTCAAACGGTATGCACCGTGAACCCACGCCTGTCTTTTCCTTTATCTCGTCCTCACAGGCTTCCTCGCCGCACCACATCGCCTTTACAAAACCGTCGCCCTTTTCGTTCAGCACTTTCACGATTTCGTCCATGCTTGTGCAGCTGTAAGTACGTCTCTCGCGGTTCTCCAGCGCTTTCTGATACAGCCCGTCATGTACAGCTTTCAGTTTATCGGCAGCGGCGGTCTCAAGCTCATCAAGCTTAACGAAGGACTTCTCACCGTTGTGACGCGTCACCATTACGCACTGATCGTTCTCGATATCCTTGGGACCTATCTCTATGCGCACCGGAACACCCTTCATCTCGTACTCCGCGAACTTCCAGCCGGGAGAATTCTCGCTGTCATCGAGTTTAACGCGCAGACCTGCCTTTTTGAGCCTGTCGCGGAGTTCCGCCGCCTTTTCGAGAACGCCCTCCTTATGCTGCGCGATCGGGACTATTACCGCCTGTATCGGAGCAACTGCCGGCGGGAGCGCAAGACCGTTATCGTCACCGTGAGTCATTATGATAGCTCCGATAAGACGTGTGGTCATGCCCCAGCTTGTCTGGTGAGGATATACAAGCTGATTGTCCTTGTTTGCGTACTGTATATCAAATGCTTTTGCGAAGCCGTCGCCGAAGTAGTGGGAAGTACCCGCCTGGAGCGCCTTGCCGTCGTGCATGAGCGCTTCTATCGCGTATGTTGCCACCGCACCGGCGAACTTGTCGCTTTCGGTCTTTCTGCCTTTGACTACCGGTATCGCGAGAGATTCCTCACAGAACTGCGCGTACACGTTGAGCATACGCTCTGTCTCCTCGACAGCCTCCTCGGCGGTCGCGTGGATAGTATGCCCCTCCTGCCACAGGAACTCGCGGGAACGCAGGAAAGGACGGGTGGTCTTTTCCCAGCGCACTACGTTTACCCACTGGTTGTAAAGCTTAGGAAGATCGCGGTAGGAGTGTACCACATTTTTATAATGCTCACAGAAAAGAGTCTCGGACGTGGGACGGACGCAAAGCCGTTCTTCGAGCTTCTCGCTTCCGCCGTAGGTCACCCATGCGCACTCCGGAGCGAAGCCCTCAACGTGGTCTTTCTCTTTTTCGAGCAGGCTTTCGGGAATGAACATAGGCATACAAACATTCTCATGCCCTGTTTCCTTGAACATACCGTCGAGTATATGCTGGATATTCTCCCAAATAGCGTAGCCGTAGGGACGTATCGCCATACAGCCTTTTACGCTTGTGTACTCGATGAGTTCAGCCTTCTTGACGATATCTGTGTACCACTTGGCAAAATCCTCGTCCATTGAGGTTATAGCGGTAACAGCCTTTTTATCTGCCATTTTTTATTCCTCCGTTCGGATATAATAAACTGTCCTATCTATTATATACCATTTCCGGAAAATTTGCAATAGCAAACGAGAAAAAAATGGGCATCTGCACGGAGTCGTTACCGGCATTCTGCTCCATACCGGCGGAACCGGCTGCCGCGCCTGCAACAGCTTGACAAATATTGCATTTTGTGGTAATATATTACATATATATCCATATTTTGTATCAAAGATGCTTTAAGGAAGGATATAATGTCACATAAACTGAAACTTCCGGCACTTTTCGTGTCCGCGGTAATGCTGTGTTCATGCGGTACCTCGCACACTGTGGTAATAGACCACAGCATAGGCAGCGCCGCCCCCCCGGAAAGCGCCGTCCATGCCGGCTTCACCGCCGCACCGGAGATCGTTCCCGCCGTGAGGGCAGAACTCACCTCTCCATGTATCTCGACTGCCGTTGAGCTGCAGGACGAAAAGTTCATACAGGCACTTCCGATCCCGGAATCCGTTCACCCTATCGAACCCGCTGCCGAACCGGAAGAAACCGCAGCGGAGACTGAACCGCCCGAGCAGATGGTAAGTATAAACTCCTCGATGCTCGCGCTGTCCTCCGCTCCGAAAAAGTATGACTATGAGCAGCAGCATACCAACGGCTCACTAATGATACTCGGCTCAAACCTTGTCTATGTCGGTGAAAGCTTCGATTTCTCATATATATATCCGGACGCGGACAAAAGCACGGAGATCTTCTGGGCAGTCGTCGGAAGCGGCGGGAAAATTGACGAAAACGGTCGTTTTACCGCTGTCGAAAAATCTGTGTGCAATGTTATCGCCACAGACAGGGAAACCGGCATTTTCGCTTCGATCAGAGTACACTGCATCGAAAATGCCGATGATGTGGACTTCATTCCGCTTGTAAACAGTATCCCGATCGCAAACAAGACCTACCCTCTCCCGAAAGACTATGACCCCGGACTTTCATACGAAGCCCGCAGTGCTTTCATCAGTTTGCAGAACGACGCGGCCGCACAGGGACTCAACATCTACCCTATCTCCGCATACCGTTCGTACAGCTATCAGCAGCAGGTTTACGCGGGGTGGGTGGATATGTACGGAAGCGACGCCGATCTCGTTTCAGCGCGCCCCGGTCATTCAGAGCATCAGCTCGGTCTTGCAATAGACGTCAACTGCGCGGAATACTCATTCGCAAACACTCCCGAGGGAAAATGGCTCCAGCAGCACTGTGCCGATTACGGCTTCATTCTCCGTTATCCCTCGTTTGATTCAAAACTAAGTACCGGTTATTCATACGAACCCTGGCATATCCGCTATCTCGGCAAGGAACTCGCGCGTACTGTCACCGATTCCGGCCGTACCTTAGAGGAGCTGCTGAACATAGATTCGTATTACAGATAAGGCTATACAGGCTGGAGGTCGCTGCCATGTCCGTCATTTTTTCAAGAACTCAGCTTCTTCTCGGCGAAGAGGCTATGGACAGACTCACCGCCGCCCGCGTTGCCGTTTTCGGAGTCGGAGGTGTAGGCGGCTATACCGTTGAGGCTCTCGCAAGAAGCGGCATCGGCGCACTCGACATCGTTGATAACGATACGGTGTGTCTTTCCAACATCAACAGACAGATCATAGCGCTCCACAGTACCGTCGGCAGGTATAAAGTCGATGCCGCGGAGGAGCGCATACACGACATAAACCCCGACTGCCGTGTGACAGCGTACAGGACATTCTTCGTACCGGAAAACAGGAATGAGTTCGATTTCAAGCAATACGATTACGTTGTTGACGCGGTGGATACCGTCACCGCCAAGCTTGCACTTGCGGAATGTGCGCAGGAAGCCGGAGTACCGATAATATCCTGCATGGGTGCGGGAAACAAGCTGGATCCTGCCGCGCTTGAAGTCGCGGATATTTCCGAAACCTCCGTATGCCCGCTTGCACGGGTGATGAGGTATGAGTGCCGGAAGCGCGGCATAAAGCATCTGAAAGTCGTGTATTCAAAGGAAAAGCCTGTCGCTCCGCGTGCAGACACGAACGAAACCGACAATACCGCACGCCGCAGTATTCCGGGTTCTACGGCTTTTGTGCCGTCCGTTGCCGGACTCATCATAGCAGGCGAGGTGGTCAAGGCGATCGCAGGAATAAAATGACACCGGAGAGTTATCATGAACGACATTGACGTAATGAAGCGTGCAAAGCAGTATATAGAAAGTCTTGCAAACGGGATAGACCCGCTTACAGGCAAAGAGCTTCCGGACAGCGATATTGTCAACAATGTGCGCATCTCACGCTGTCTTTTCTATACCGCCGGAATCCTGCAAAAGGTCATCGACAACAAAGGCGAGGTTCAGCGCGAAAAGCTTCCGCGCTCCCAGAGACAGGAGTTTTCGCTGACGGACGAACAGGCTCTTGCACTGAAACCCGACAGCAGCGCACTTTTCATTTCAAAGGTAGTAAATATAATCAACGCTCAGATCGACGATACAGCGATGAAAAAGCTGAAATCACAGACGGTGAACGAATGGCTCATGCAGAAAGGGCTTATCACCGAGGTAACGATAAACGGGAAAGCGCATAAGAACCCCACTCCCGCCGGAGAGAGTATCGGGATCAGTCTTCACAGCTATTTCACATCGGCGGGGATACCGGTCAAGGGCTGCATCTACTCTCCGGAGGCGCAGCAGTTCATTTTCGACAACATCGACGAGATCACCGCGTTTTCATCCGGCGAAAACGCTGCCTCCGACAACAATGCCGTTCTTACTGCCGTACCTGCTCCCGCACAGCCCGACGAGCAGACGGAATACCCGCGGCGCGATATCCCGCCGGTTCAGCCGGGAGCATCGGTTTTCGCAGGAAATCCCGATGACGATGAACTGTGAATCCGCGAAACGGCGAAAAAGCATAAAACAAAAACTCCCCGCAGATTCGTCTGCGGGGAGTGATTTTGTAATTGCTAATCAGTCGGATACATAAGGGATAAGAGCTATCTGTCTTGCTCTCTTGATAGCAACCGTAAGCTCTCTCTGATGATAAGCGCAGCAGCCCGTTACTCTGCGGGGGAGTATCTTGGAGCGCTCTGTCATGCACTTTCTCAGTTTTGCTACATCCTTATAATCAATGAACTCTGCTCTGTCTGCGCAGAACTGGCAGACTTTCTTTCTGCCGCGCTTGATCGGGCGTGCAGGTCTTTCGTTCATTTCTTTCTTTTCAGCCATTGTATTTTCCTCCTTTGTAAAATTCGTGTGTCATCAGAACGGATAATCGTCGTCACCGCCGTCTTTGTTACCGGCGTTATCTTTGCGTGCGAAGTCGTCCGCGGTATAGCTTCCGTTTGAAACGGAGGGCGCGGAATTTGTGCCGCTTGCGGGATGCTGCTGGGAATAACCGGAGGACTGCTGCGAGTAATCCGAATCGCCGTATGACGGCGGCGGCTCGGGGAATCCCTGCTGCGGCGAGTAGCTTCCTCCGCCAGCACCCTCGGGTCTCTTATCACCCGTAAATGACGCGCGGTCAACGATGATCTCTGTGATATATCTTGTCACGTTGTTCTTGTCAACGTAGCTCCTGTTCTGAAGCTCACCTTCAACAAGTATCGGACGTCCCTTTGTCCAGAATCTCGATATGAATTCCGCTTCATTGCGCCATGCGACACAGTTGAAGAAGTCCGCCTTCTTTTCCGCGCCCTTGGTCTGGAAGCGCCTGTCAACAGCTATGCTGAACGACAGTACCGGTACTCCGTTGGGAGTAGTCTTGAGTTCAAGATCCTGTGTGATACGACCGAGCATTATAACTCTGTTATACATCGTTTTCCTCCTTTATTCCTGCTGTCCCGAAGCACATTACTTGCGCAGAACGACAAGATAGCGAAGTACTCCGTCAGTGATGTTGATAACACGCTCAAGTTCGTCCGGGAACTCGGGCTTGCCGTCAAAGTGGTAAACCACATAGTAGCCCTCAGACTCGTAGTTGATATCGTAAGCGAGCTTTCTCTTGCCCCACTCGTCAACATCAACAAGCTCCGCGTGCTCCTTGATAAGATCGGAGAACTTGGAAACGAGAGCCTTGACAGCGTCTTCACCGTTTTTTACCGAGAAAACAATGACTGCCTCGTACTTTTCACCTGTTTTAGCCATATTGTACCTCCTTATAGACTTTCGGCCCGCGCTCTGTACGCGAGCAAGGATCTGTGAGCATAAAACTCAACTATGATATTATAGCAGGCTTTTCCTCTTTTGTCAACACTTTTTTGAATTTTTGTGAAGCTTATTTTGTTACCGCAAGCGCGGAGATCGTGATAACGGATTTCTCCTCCCCACGGTGCGGGACGATCTCGATCTTGTTCATTCCGGCTTCCTTGAACTCGATGATCTCCTCGGCTTCGACATAATCTCCCCAGCCGCCGCGGAACGCAGTGTCTATTGTGTTCACCACAACGCCGTTCACCAGCACGTCGAATCTGCCGCCTTTGGAAACACGCTTCCCGTAGAAGATCCCCACGGATTTAGCGTCAACTTCAAATGTCAGCGGTTCAACGCCCTCAAAGGTGCCGTCCTTCGACTGCGCACGCCAGTAACCGCCGAAATTGCCGAAATTCTCGTTTGCCATGTTGTCCCAGCCGGTCTCGTTCGTTACCTGCGGGTCTCCGGGAACTATAAGGCTTGCAGTCGCGTACTTGTCGGTGGCATAGGGAACCGAGAAGTCGCTCTCATGCTCGGTGTCGATGCTGTCAAGTTCACTCAGTACCTTTTCGAGGTACGATGTGACTATCTGCGTGAGTACGGTATGCCCGACTGTGTTCGGGTGAATGTTGTCGTCAGAGATATCTTTCCACTTGATGTGACCCTTGTCTATTACGTCAAGAATAGCGTCGTGGTAGGAGATCATAGGGATATCGTAGGCTTCGCATACCGCGCTGTGGTACTCCTGAAAGCTTGTTCCGTTGTCCTGTGTCATCGCTATCGTGACTATCGCGGGCTTGCTTTCGGCAGCCCAGAGCTTGCGCAGAACGCCGTCGTATGACGCGATGTTGCGTTCGGTATGCTCGGTGGTGTCGTTTACCGAGAAGTCCACGAACACGAGATCCGGCGACTTTGACAGCACATCACGGTCAGTTCTGAACACGCCGATGTAGGAGCCGGTAGCGCCTATCCCGGCGTTGACGTAGGTTATGTCGGACTTCGGAAACTGCTCTTTCAGCCACTCGGTAGTGAGGTAGGCATAGCAGGTGGTGGGACCTGCGGTGGAACCCTGCGTGATAGAGCCGCCGAGGTATGCCACGGTTATGGGTTCGCCTGCCTGAGCCTTTTTGAAGACTTTGGCAAGACGCGCCTTGTTGCCGTCGATGAGGTTCGCGAGAGCCTTCATTCTGTCGGTAATGCCGTTCTCTATCACATAGGGAGTGTCCTCCGGAATGACCTTTTCGGTGACCGCAGATGTCTCGGGTGCCGCGGTATCTGCCGCCGAAGTCTGAGGAGCAGTTGTCGTCTGTTCCGCAGGGGCAGTGTTCCCGCCGCACGCCGCTGCCGAAAGTACCAGTGCGCATACCGCAAAAAGTGAGATAAATTTCTTCATATTATTGTACATCCTTTCTTCAGAGGTTCGCTATTGTCGTCATTGTGGGGAAAACAGCTTCACGATATCGTTGAATGTGACAACCAGCATGAGAAGCATGAGCGCCGCAAAGCCGATGAAATGCACCCAGCCCTCTTTCTCGGCGGAGATCGGTTTTCTGCGTATCGCCTCGATCAGCAGGAACAGGAAACGCGCTCCGTCAAGCGCCGGTATCGGCAGCAGGTTGAAAATGCCGAGATTTATGGTTATCAGAGCGATCAGCATAAGGAACGTGCTGAAACTCATTATTTTAAACGATTCCTCCAGAGCGGTAGCCATTGTGGAAACTACACCGACGGGTCCCGACAGGTCATTCAGTCCGTAAGTGCCGGTTATCAGATCAAAGAACGAGATCCATATAAGCCGCGATTCCGTAAGGAACATACGTCCTGCGGCAGCGGGGACGGTGAGCAGGTTCTTCTCCTCCGGCATCACCATGAAGTCAACCACGACCCCGTAGCCCGCTTTGCTGTCCGAAACATTCGCCTGAAGCGGAACTGTAAGCTGCACCCTCTGACCGCCGCGTATCACGGTCATGTCAAATGTCGCGACCCCCAGCTGTTCGTCAAACTTTACCGCCCTGTTCTGCAGGCAGTAGGAGATGTCCATTGTCGTCCAGATAGGCATTCCGTCTATTTCAACGATCTTGTCGCCCACCTGCATGACCTGCGATGACACCGATGTGTCGTAGAACCTCGATATCTCTGTTGTGGCGATGTTGGTGTCGGCGCAGATGCTTACCACGCACACCGCATATCCGAGTATCAGGTTCATTACCGCGCCCGCGACTATTACTATCATTCTCTGCCACACCGGCTTGTTGCGGAAGTCGGCAGGGTCATCGCTTTCGTAATCCTCCCCGAGCTGCACCGAACCGCCTATGGGCAGCAGCTTGAACGACCATGTTGTGGTTTTCGTAGTCTTGCTGAACAGCCGTGGACCCATGCCTATGGAAAACTCGTATATTCTCATTTTGAACGCCTTTGCAGTGAGAAAATGCCCCATTTCGTGAATGAGGATTATCGCAAAGAACACGAGTATCGTTATCAGAACGTTGGTTATATTGCTTAATATGGTCATAGGTTTCCTTTCGTTCTACTTTTCTGTTATGAGCGCGTTTACCCTGCGCCGGGCTTCACTGTCGGCAGCGTGTATCGTGTCCAGCGTTACCGTCCGTTCGTGCGGAAGCTTTGCGCAGCACTCGCATACCAGCTCTCCTATGCGGTAAAACGGTATTTTCCCGTCGAGAAATGCCGCGACTGCCGCTTCATTAGCGCCGTTGAGTATAGTCGGGGCAGTCCCGCCCTTCGCGATAGCTTTCCGGGCTTCCGCAAGGCAGACGAAAGTCTCTTCGTCCGCGCGCTCAAATGTCATTGTCCCCACATCGAACAGCGACAACTTCTTCGAGCAGGACGGGAGCCGCTTCGGGTAAGTTATTGCGAACTGAATGGGTATCTTCATGTCGGGAACGCCCAGCTGACCGATGACCGCGCCGTCCTCATACTCCACTGCCGAGTGCAGTATGCTCTGACGGTGGACTACTACCTCCACCTGTTCCGGCGCAACGTCAAACAACCGCACTGCCTCGATAAGCTCCAGCCCCTTGTTCATCAGCGTGGCACTGTCTGTGGTTATCTTGCGCCCCATGCTCCAGTTGGGGTGGTGAAGCGCCTGCTCCATGGTAACGTTTCTCAGCATATCCTTATTATACCCGAAAAACGGTCCTCCCGACGCTGTAAGTATGATTTTTTCTATTTTATTATGCTCATTCCCCATTAATGACTGAAATATCGCGGAATGTTCGCTGTCAATGGGGACGATATCAACGCCGTTCGCTTTTTCGGCAGCCTTGACAAGCTCTCCGCCCGTGACCAGCGTTTCCTTGTTGGCAAGTCCCACCCGGTTGCGGGCATTCAGCGCCGCGAGGGTCGGTTCAAGCCCCACCATTCCCACCACCGCATTTATGACCATTCCGCAGGGGGCAGCGGCAGTTTCACACAGCGCGTCTATGCCGCAGGTAACGGTGATATCGGTGTCCGCAAGACGCGTTTTAAGCTCCCTGTACGCTGTCTCGTCGGTCATGCAGACGGTCTTCGGGTGAAACTCCCGCGCCTGCTCCTCGGCAAGCTTGAAGTTCGTGTGGGCGGACAGCGCGGTTATCCTGTATCCGTGCATTCTCGCCACATCGAGGGTCTGAGTGCCTATGGAGCCTGTGGAGCCAAGCACCGCCAATGCGGGAAGCTCCGTTTTATTCTCCCGAAGAGTATCGTTATCCATTTATATCGTCTCCTGTAAGTTTCACAATTGCGCGGCGTTTTCCGCATAGAAGTACAGACCGTCCTCCGAATCGCGTATCACCGCGTTTGCCGGAGCCTGCCGCAATACGGATATCACGTCCATGTAGTCCGGACAGGGAGAGATAAGTCCGCAGAAAGCCGGAACGATACATAAAGTGAGCAGGGGCTTCCATTCTATCGGCGCCGCCGCGAATATCACAAGCGGGATAATGCCGAGTATCGCCGGGGCAAGTGACATGATGATGAACCGCGTTTTCGGCAGCGGGCAGTAGGATATCGCATACGCCGCGGCTTTTCGCAGACACAGCCCGACCCACACCGTCGCGCCCTTCGGGTAGCATACCGCGTGCGTCAGTTCATGGAGCGGAAGTGCCACGGCAGATCCGATAATGAACGCGGGTATCAGAAACAGAGGGTCTATGGGCGGTTCACGGTTTATGAACGCTTTCAGAAACACCGCAAGCATACAGATAAGCACGGGTGCTATGCCGTAAGGGAGAGCCTTCGCGATAAACCCGTCAGCATCCCGCAGCTTCACAGCGTTTTCGGGCAGCGGCGGGCTTTTGTGGTCGGTGCCGAACCTGCTTTTGTTGCCCTCCCATATTATCTTCGGCATCGCTTTCACCTCTCTCGTCCGTTACAATATGACTTGCCGGCAGTGCCGAGAACTGCTATTCCCCTGTCGTAACGGCAGGGGAATGATTTTATCATCACAAAATTGTTATCGGGAAGATCGCCTTACAGAGCAGATAAACGAAAGGTGCAACGAAAAGGACGCTGTCGAATCTGTCCATTACTCCGCCGTGACCGGGCAGTATCTCGCTGAAATCCTTGACTCCGCACTGCCGCTTGAGCAGGGAAGCTATGAGATCTCCGAGAAGTCCGAGGAATGTTGACACCACAGCCGCGCCCACAAGTATCGGTATGTTCACCGCGAAGTGATGTTCGCCGGTGAACAGAAGATCCCAGAGTTCGTAGCCGAACCCCAGCAGCACCGCAGCTATAACTGCTGCCACAAGACCGCCGAAAAAGCCTTCCCATGTCTTTTTCGGGCTTATTTCGGGACAAAGCTTGTGCTTACCCAGAAACGTCCCCGCGAAGTACGCGCCGCCGTCGGCTATCCATGCTACACAGAGTGTATAGACAACGAAGAATGTGCCGTGTTCCTTGAACTGGAAGCAGAAGAAAGCGAGCGTGGATATAGCAAGCGGGATTATAATAGAGATGAATGCAATGAATCCCAGTTCTTCAAATTTTATCTCCTTGTGGCGCATAAGCGTGCAGGCGAACAGCATCACAAGGAACAGGAACGCCACGGGGATCGCGTATGTCCTGAGATCGTCATAGCAGAAGAAAAGCGGGAGCAGCGCGGAAAACAACAGGCTCAGAACGGTTATGCTCCTGTATCGGGTGTATTTTGCAGCCGAAAGTACCTCGAACACTGCCATTACCGAGAGTATATCGGTCGCCGCAGACATAACGTGCGGCGAAAGGCTGCCGAGAAATATTATGAGTATTCCAAGCGGTACCCCTATCGCGGCGGTTATCAGCCGTTTTGCCATTCGATCAACTCTTTTCTGCCTTTTTGTATGTATCAGAGTCCGCCGAAACGGCGGTTTCTTTTTGCGTATTCGGTCAACGCGAGATCCAGATCGTTTTCCGAGAAATCCGGCCACAGTACGTCCATGAAAACATACTCGGCATAAGCGGACTGCCAGATAAGAAAGTTGGAAATGCGCTGCTCGCCGCTGGGACGGATAACAAGGTCAACGTCGGGCAGTCCCGCTGTATAGAGATGCTCCGAGATATCGTCCTCGGTGAGGGTGTCGGGATCCGCGCCCTCGGAGATCAGCTGTTTCGCCGCGTGCAGTATGTCGTCCCTGCCGCCGTAGTTCACAGCGAGACAGCACACCGTCCCGTGGTTTCCGGCAGTCTCGGACTGCATTCTGAGCATTTTTTCACGCAGCTCGCCGGAGAACCGTGAAAGGTCGCCGACAAAGCGCATCACCACGTCGTCCTCCGACATATCGAGACCCTCGTCGAGATAGTCGGAAAACAGCTTCATTATCGCGTTCACTTCTTCAGGCGGACGCTTGAAGTTCTCTGTCGAGAACGCGAAGAACGTCACGCACTCGATGCCGAGGTCTATGCAGTGCCGCAGACATTTCCGGAACGCCTTTGCCCCCTGCACATGACCGGCTGTGCGCGGCAGGAGACGCTTTTTTGCCCAGCGCCCGTTGCCGTCCATTATTATGCCGATGTGACGCGGCAGCACAATATTTTCCGGTAAAGCCATATCAGACTGTCATTATCTCTTTCTCTTTTTCAGCGCAGACCTTATCGACTTTGTCGCAGTAGTCGTCGGTGATCTTCTGCATCTTCTTCTCGCCGTCCTTGACATCGTCCTCGGTAAGCTCGTTGTTCTTCTTCATTGCTTTGAGCTTATCCATAGCGTCGCGGCGGCAGTTGCGGACAGCTACCTTGGAGTCCTCGCCGTACTTCTTGACCTGCTTGCAGAGTTCTTTTCTGCGCTCCTCGGTAAGCTGCGGGAACACGATACGGATAGCCTTGCCGTCGTTGGTGGGCGTGATGCCGATATCGCTTGCCATGATAGCTTTCTCGATAGCTTTCAGCGAAGAAGCGTCCCACGGCTGTATCACAAGTATGCGCGCTTCCGCGACGGAAACTGCCGCCATAGCGTTTATCTGTGTGGGTACTCCGTAGTAGTCAACTGTGATCTTGTCCAGAACTCCGGGGTTCGCGCGTCCGGCGCGTATTGTGGAGAACTCCTTTTCAAGCGAATTGATGCACTTCTGCATTTTGTCTTCCGCGTTTTTGATAACTTCTTTCATGGTATTTCGTCCTTTCATTTTAGGTAACAGGTCTTTTAGGTTACAGGTGGTGGTGCGGCTTCGCCGCTTATTTGGATCTGCACAACCTATTAAAAGCAGCGCAATTGAGTCTGCTGAATGATTTCCCGCCGCGAGGCAGATAGCCCGACGTAAGCAGAAAAGCATCATACGGAGCGCCTTCGGGCGCTGCCCGCTCTCAGCTCTGGTTGCTTACGAGTGTGCCGACTTTCTCGCCCATTACGGCATCGTAGATGTTGTCCGGGCGGTGAAGATCGAATACGATAAGCGGTATGTTGTTCTCGATGCACATTGCAGCCGCCGTGCCGTCCAGCACGCGCAGACCGTTCACGAGAATGTCCTTGTGGCGCAGAGTCTCATACTTCACGGCATCGTCGAATTTCAGCGGATCCTTGTCATATACGCCGTCAACCATTGTGGCTTTCAGCACGATGTCCGCATTGATCTCCGCAGCGCGGAGTGCCGCGGCGCTGTCGGTGGAGAAGAACGGGTTTCCGGTGCCGCAGCCGAATATCACTACTCTGCCCTTTGCAAAGTGGCGCAGAGCCTTCTCGCGGATATACGGCTCACAGATAGCGTTCATTGCTATTGCCGACTGCACGCGCACGTCACAGCCCATTTCCTTCAGCACATCGCCTACTGCGAGAGCATTCATGGTGGTGGCAAGCATACCGATGTGGTCTGCCGTCACTCTGTCCATGTTTTCGCTTGTACGTCCGCGCCAGAAGTTTCCGCCGCCGACTACTATTCCTATCTCAACGCCCGCGTCAAAGCACTTCTTGACGCTCTGGCAGATCGAGGTAATGGTAGGGATATCGAGTCCGGTCTTTTTCTCACCGGCAAGCGCCTCACCGCTGAGCTTTAACAGTATTCTTTTGTATTTGGGTTCAGCCATTGGAATCGGCTCCTTTCAAATATATATAAAAATTATCAGTAATCGAGAACTCTTATTGAGCCGAGAACATCAAGTTTTCCGCACTTTTCCTCAAATTCCGCCTCGTTTATCACCGGTGTGACGAATGCGCACTCGTCGTCCGGCGCGCCGTCACGGGACAGGAAGCGCACTTCTCCGAAAATGCTCTCCGCCGTCTTTCTGTCCGCTTTCGCGCGGACGTAGAAGCGGTTGTCGAGCTTTTTATACGGGATAACGAAGTCCTGCGGGCTGTCCTCCCAGTTCATGGACTTTGACGTTCCGTGGGCTTTCGCGGCGATGATTATGTCCGAGACCACCGCGCTCGCAGTCGGTAGCTTGCCTGCGCCCTTGCCGTAGAACACTACGTCTCCCACCGCGTCGCCGCGCACGAGTATCGCGTTGAACACATCGTTTACTCCCGCAAGCTGGCTTTCCTCGTTTATTACGGCGGGGCAGGTCATCAGCGCCACATCATCACCGCGTTTTGAAGCGAAGCCGATGAGCTTTATGACGCTGTTCATGCTTTCGCAGTACCTTACATCTTCGAGCGTGATCTTTGTGATGCCCTCGGTATGTATGTTATCGGGGTAAACGTGTCTGCCGAAAGCGAGAGAAGCGAGAATGCAGATCTTGCGGCAGGTATCGTGACCTTCCACGTCCGCCGAGGGATCGCGTTCAGCGTAGCCCAGTTCCTGTGCAATTTTCAGCGCTTCATCGAAGCCCATACCCTCCTTTATCATCTTGGTGAGGATAAAGTTGGTGGTGCCGTTGAGTATCCCGGCGATCTCATCTATCTCGTTAGCGGAAAGGCACTGGTTCAGCGGACGGATTATCGGTATTCCGCCTCCGACGCTTGCTTCAAAGAAGAAGTTCACATCATGCTCTTTCGCTATCTTCAGCAGCTCCGCGCCTTTGGAAGCAACAAGTTCCTTGTTTGACGTAACAACGCTCTTGCCCGCTTCAAGTGCGGACTTCACATAGCCGTATGAGTATTTTACGCCGCCTATGACCTCAGCCACCACAGCCACTTCGGGATCATTCAGGATATCGTCGAAGTTCTTGGTGAACTTGTCCCGGTACCGCTCGTCGGGGCAGTCCCTTATTTCAAGGATATACTTGATATCAAGCTCTTCGCCTGCTTTTTTTTCGAGGGCTTCCTTGTTCTTGTAGAAGACCTCGACGGTTCCCGAGCCTACCACTCCGTAACCGAGCACTGCTATCTTTTTCATACGTCTTTTCCTTTCTTATTCCGGAGAGAAAATTCAATCTGTTATATTATACCATACTTGCAAGCATAAAACAAGTATTTTTTATAATTTTTTTCCGCGGGCGTCCGCCCGTTTCTCAACAAAGTAACACATTCCCGCAAACGGAATATACTGTCAAGGGAGGTGAGCGGAATGAAAAGAAGACGCGGGAAGCCGAACTGCGCACTGTGCGTTGTTTCCGTGCTGCTGACGGCGGGCGGAGTCGTATGGCTGTGTTTCCTTTCATACCGCTTTCTGCTCATAACCGCGGCGCTCCTGCTGATCGGCGCGGGTCTGCTGCTGAAAAACAACTGCGGACATTAGGCTGCCGCAGCGAAAGGAGTACATATTATGAAAGTGTTTGTAATGAAAAGCCCCAGACCTCTTGCCTGGCTTCTGAAACTGCTGTTCGGACACAGAATGACCAAAGACTGTCAGAGCGTTCCGCAGTGACGGTCGCTGCGCAGGCTGCCGGAAAAACGCATTTTCCGGCAGCCGTCCGTTATGCTGAAAATACTTCTTTACATTTAAAATTATTTGTGCTATAATAAATGTATATCATTCTCAAAGGAGTGTTTTTATGTACGCAATGAAGCTTGACGCGCCGTGCAAGGATTATATCTGGGGCGGCACAAGACTGAGAGACGAATACGGCAAGAAGTCAGACGCGGACAAGGTCGCCGAGAGCTGGGAGCTTTCCTGCCACAAGGACGGGAAAAGCGTTATCGCAAACGGTGAGTATGCCGGAAAGACTCTTGAGGAATACATCGAAAAAGAGGGTAAGCAGGTGCTTGGCACGAACTGCGGGCGCTTCGAGTATTTCCCGATACTGATAAAGCTTATCGACGCAAAGGACAACCTTTCTGTGCAGGTACACCCGGACAACGAATACGCGCTTCGCGTAGAGGGCGAGTACGGCAAGACCGAGATGTGGTATGTGGTCGATGCGGACGAGGGTGCGGAACTGCTCTACGGCTTTAAGCATGAGATCACCCGTGAGGAGTTCGCGGAACGCATAAAGAATAATACACTCCTCGAAGTCACGAACAATGTCCCCGTGCATAAGGGTGACGTGTTCTTCATCGAGAGCGGCACGCTCCACGCTATCGGCAAGGGCATACTCATAGCGGAGATACAGCAGAACTCCAACACCACCTACCGTATCTACGACTACGGCAGAGTCGGCAAGGACGGAAAGCCCCGCGAACTGCACATAGAAAAGGCGTGCGAAGTGACAAAGCTGATACCGCCCACGCGCCCCACAAAGCCGCAGGGTGAACCGCAGGACAAGGGCGGCTATACCGAGACACTGCTTGCGGGATGCGAGTATTTCAACGTGAACAGGCTCGATGTGCGGACGGAAGCGCAGCTTGAAGCGACCGGCGCGTCATTCAACTCACTGCTGGTGCTGGACGGACACTTCACGCTCGGAGACCTTGAACTTGCAAAGGGTGAGAGCTGCTTTATCCCGGCAGGCTTCGGAAAATATACGCTGAAAGGCAGCGGAGAGGTAATACTTACGGATATTATATGAACGGGGGAGTTCAATGAAATACTACATCGGCATAGATATAGGCGGAACAAACATCTCCACCGGCGTGGTAGATGAAACATACAGGATCGTCGGCAGGAGCAGGATAAAGACCGAGAACGGCAGACCGTATTCGGAAGTCATTCAGGACATTCTCGAAAGCGTCAGACAGGCTTTCGCGGAAGCGAAGATCGAAAAGGAAGAAGTAAAATGGATCGGTGCGGGCTGCCCCGGGACCTGCAATCCCGAGACCGGTATCGTTGAGTATTCCAACAATCTGCGCTGGGAGAATGTCCCGCTGCTCAGCGATATAGAAAACGCGTTCGGCAAAAAGACATATATCGACAACGACGCCAATGCCGCAGCATACGGGGAATTTCTCGCCGGTGCCGCAAAAGGCTCGAAAAACGCGATAGTCATAACTCTCGGAACAGGTGTCGGCGCGGGCATCATCATCAACGGCAAGATCTTCTCCGGCACAAACTATGCCGGCGGTGAGATCGGACATACCGTTATAGTCGTGGACGGCTATCAGTGTACCTGCGGGCGCAGGGGCTGCTTCGAGACCTACGCTTCCGCCACGGGACTTGCCCGCATGACAAAGGAAGCCCTCGATCAGCACCCCGAAAGCAAGATAGCGCAGCTCGTGGAGGCTGACGGACGCATAAGCGCCCGCACCGCTTTCAACGCCGCAAAGATGATGGACGATGTGGGACAGGCGGTAGTTGACCGCTACATCAAGGCTCTCGCCTGCGGCATAACCAACACTATAAATATTTTCCAGCCGGACATACTCTGCATAGGCGGAGGTGTGTGCAACGAGGGAGCAAGACTGCTCGACCCGCTCAAAGAGTTGGTTGCGAAGAGCGTTTACTCCAGAAACAACAAGAAGAATACCGAGATATGTATTTGCAGTCTCGGAAATGACGCGGGCATCATCGGCGCGGCAATGCTCGGAAAGTGCTATGAGGGCGCTCTGCAAAAGACCGCCGAGGGCATTAAGAGCGTGCTCACCGGTTCAAAGAAATGATGACAGGAAAGGACAAAGAAATGAGAAGTGATCTGCTCAAAGACGGTGTGACAAGGCTTCCGCACCGCTCACTGTTAAAGGCTCTCGGTCTTACCGACAGCGAAATGAAGAAGCCGTTCATCGCGGTGGTAAGCGCCGCCAGCGACTATGTACCCGGACATATGCACCTCGGCGAACTCGCGCAGTGCGTCAAGGACGGCATCAGGAATGCCGGCGGTATCCCGTTCGAGTTCTGCACCATCGGTGTCTGCGACGGTCTCGCCATGAACCACGAGGGTATGCGCTACTCGCTGTCCTCCCGCGAGCTTATAACCGACAGTATCGAGATAATGCTGACCGCGCACCCGCTTGACGGTATCGTGTTCATTCCCAACTGCGACAAGATAGTTCCGGCAATGATACTCGCCGCCGCAAGACTCAACCTGCCCTCGATATTCGTGAGCGGCGGTCCCATGAGCGCCGGAAATGTCTGCGGAAAGCGTGTAGGCTTGTCCGAGACCTTCGAGGTGGTCGGAAAAGCAGCCGACGGCACTGTTTCCGACGAGGAGCTTATGGAGTGGGAGAACAAAGCCTGTCCTACCTGCGGCTCCTGCTCCGGTATGTACACCGCAAATTCCATGAACTGCCTTACCGAAGCGATAGGTCTCGCTCTGCCGTTCAACGGCACCGAACCCGCTGTGAACTCCGCGCGCCGCAGACTTGCGAAAGAGACCGGCGAACGTGCGGTGGAGCTTGTCCGCGAGAATGTCCGCGCTCTCGATATCCTCACCCGCCGGAATATGCTGAACGCGCTCGCTACCGATATGGCGATAGGCGCGTCCTCGAACACTGTCCTGCACCTGCTTGCAATAGCACATGAGGCAAAAGCCGACATAACCATTGACGACATCGACGCTATGAGCCGTAAGATACCTCAGATATCAAAGCTCAACCCCGCAAGCAGCATCTTCATCGAGGATCTCAATGAAGTCGGCGGTATTCAGGCGATACTGAACGAGCTTTCAAAGAAGGGTCTTATCGACACCGACGTTATGACTGTCAGCGGAAAGCAGAGCGAACGTCTTGCAAAGGCGAAGTCCGCGGACGGCACGGTGATACACCCGATCGACGCGCCGATACGCGCAGACGGCGGTATCGCGATACTCAAAGGCAATCTTGCTCCCGAGGGCGCAGTCGTAAAGCAGGGTGCAGTAAAGCCGGAAATGATGGACTTCACCGGCACCGCAAAGGTGTTCGACGGCGAGCAGGAAGCCTACGACGCGATCCTGCACGGCGGCATAACAGCGGGAGATGTGGTGGTCATACGCTACGAGGGTCCCAAGGGCGGTCCCGGAATGCCGGAAATGCTGTCCCCGACAGCGGCGATTGCCGGCAAGGGGCTTGACGGCAGTGTCGCTCTCATCACCGACGGACGTTTCAGCGGTGCGAGCCGCGGCGCTTCCGTGGGTCACATCTCCCCCGAAGCTGCCGAGGGCGGACTTATCGCGTTCATCGAGAACGGTGACAGGATACACATTGACATTCCGAACCGCAGCATAGAGCTTCTCGTTCCCGAGGACGAGATAGCAAAGCGCCGCGAAAAGGGCATAAAGCCGCCGAAGGAGCTTACCGGCTACCTCAAGCGCTACGCAAAGATCGTCCGCAACGCAAGCGTCGGCGCGGTCTTTGAGGATTGACGGACTTCGTCCGTTTCAGTCTGTCGAAAAAGGAACTTTTCCGACAGACCTGTCCTGCGCGGACAGCGCCAGCCTGCGCGGCTGGACCGCGGCAGCGTGACGCTGCACCCGATCCCGTACCACGGAGATTCGAGCATCTGATAAAAGAAGAAAAGACTGTAAAGGACTTTTCATCTTTCGCCGGGTCATCTGCCTCGCTGCGAGAGATTCACTTCTTATCAATATGAGCAGTGTTTTAAAGTTTCTGCAAACGACAGGCTGCTGTAAAAAAAATTTATTGACAAACCACTAATAATGTGATAGAATAAACACGAACCTCGCGTTCGTGTTTATTTCGTCAATCCTGGAGTGTGTCAGGATCAATAATGACCGACAGAAAATTCAGAAAGGATATTGCACTATGATGTACCCGTTTTTGACTTTGAGCGATGACACGGAGATAACTCACTCCGAGTATCTGTCCGATAACAGAGTAAAGGTCTATGTTGAAACTCCCGATGAAAAGGACTGTTTTCATCATCTTATCTGCTGGCTGCCGGATTATTCGATAGAGGAAGTCTCCGGTTACAGCGACGATGAAGTGAAAAAGTATTTGAAGGTCATTCGCTCTACGGCGCATCTTATACTTGAATTTTCAAAAGAGGGAGGCTTTGATAATGCCTCAGGTCTTTAAGGTAGGCTCCTTTTGGGTGTATTTCTGGTCAAATGAAAACGAACCGTTGGAGCCGGTTCATGTTCATGTTGCAGAGGGCAGACCTAAACCTAACGGAACAAAGATATGGATAACAGAATCGGGAAAATGTCTGCTTGAAAACAATAATTCTCAGCTGCCGGAAAAGGCGCTGAAAAATGTCATTCGTGTCATTGAAGCAAGAAGTGATGAAATTATCAGACAATGGAAGGAATTTTTCGGAGAGATACGCTATTACTGCTGAAATATTCCTATGAAATAACGGAGATAAAGTGGATAAATTCGTATTAAAATCACCATACAAGCCCACCGGCGACCAGCCGCAGGCTATAGACAAGCTCGTTGAGAGCATAGAGAGCGGCAATAAGGAGCAGGTGCTCCTCGGCGTTACCGGCTCCGGCAAAACGTTCACAATGGCGAACATCATCGAGCGCGTCAACCGCCCGACCCTCGTCCTCGCGCACAACAAGATACTCGCCGCACAGCTCTGCACCGAGTTCCGGGAGTTCTTCCCCGATAACGCGGTGGAGTATTTCGTGTCCTACTACGACTACTATCAGCCGGAAGCCTATATCCCCTCCACCGACAGCTACATCGAGAAGGACAGCGCCATAAACGACGATATCGACCGCCTGCGCCACTCCGCCACATTCTCCCTCGCCGAGCGCCGGGACGTTATCATCGTGTCCTCCGTTTCCTGCATATACAGCTTGGGCAGCCCGGAGGAATACCGCTCCAACACCGTCTCGCTGCGCAAAGGCATGGAACTCGGACGGGACGAGCTTGTGAAGAAGCTCATCTCGATGCAGTACGAACGCAACGATGTGAACTTCATTCGTAACAAGTTCCGAGTGCGCGGAGATACAGTCGAGATATTCCCCGCCGGCGCGACTCAGGAGAACGCCGTTCGTGTGGAGTTCTTCGGGGACGAGATAGACCGCATTTCCGAGTTCGAGGTGGTAACCGGCGTTGCGAAGCGCGAACTGCTGCACGCGGCGATCTTCCCCGCCTCCCACTACATCGTCGGCAGGGACAAGCTCGAAGCCGCGCTGAACGATATCGAAGAGGAAATGGAGCAGCAGGTGGAGAAGTTCACCGCCGAGCATAAGCTGATAGAAGCCCAGCGTATTGCCGAGCGCACGAAGTACGACATGGAGATGCTCCGGGAGATAGGTATGTGCAAGGGGATAGAGAACTACTCCCGCGTGCTTGCACGAAGACCTCCCGGAAGCACGCCGATAACGCTCATAGACCACTTCCCGAAGGACTTCCTGCTGATGGTGGACGAGAGCCATGTGACGCTCCCGCAGGTAAGGGGAATGTTCGGCGGTGATTCGGCACGCAAGAAGAACCTCATAGACTACGGGTTCCGTCTGCCGAGCGCATACGACAACCGCCCGATGAATTTTGACGAGTTCTACGCGAAGATAAATCAGGCTGTGTATGTTTCCGCTACCCCCGGACCTTTCGAGAAGGAACACGCCGCTGTCACAGCAGAGCAGATAATCCGCCCCACCGGTCTTGTTGACCCGGAGATCATCGTCAAGCCCACCGACGGGCAGATAGAAGACCTCGTTTCCGAGATAAACGGACGTATAGAGCGGCATGAGCGCGTGCTTGTGACGACGCTTACGAAGAAAATGGCGGAAGACCTCACCGCGTATCTTGAAAAGCTGGAGCTGAAAGTCCGCTATATGCACCACGACATCGACACGGTAGAGCGCATGGAGATAGTGCGTGACCTGCGTCTCGGGGAGTTCGACGTGCTGGTTGGTATCAATCTGCTGCGTGAAGGACTCGATATCCCGGAAGTGTCGCTTGTGGTGATACTTGACGCGGACAAGGAGGGATTCCTGCGCAGTGAGTCGTCGCTGATACAGACCATAGGACGTGCGGCGCGAAACGCGGGCGGACAGGTCATAATGTACGCCGATACTGTCACAGGCAGCATGGAGAACGCTATCCGCGAGACGAACCGCCGCCGCGAGATACAGATGAAGTACAACGAGGAACACGGCATAACTCCCAAAACGATAATCAAGGAAGTACGTGACATCATCGACATTTCCGCTAAGGAAGAGAAGGTCGGCAAGAAGCCGATAGCAAAGCTTACCGCAAAGGACAGGGAAAAACTCATAACCCAGTACACCGCGATGATGAAAGAAGCCGCGAGAGTGCTTGATTTCGAGCAGGCGGCGTACTTCCGCGACAAGGTAAAGGAGCTTAAAGGATAGAAATATATGGATAAGATATGGAAAGATATGTTCAATGCGGCGAAAGCCGTTCAGAACGGCAGAAAGATATCGGATTATGTTGAAGCCGGAGGAGTTGCCGCGGCAGTCCTGTCCTCTTCCGGGAGAATATACACCGGGGTTTGCGTTGATACCTGCAGCACGCTCGGCATCTGCGCCGAGAGAAACGCGATATTCAATATGCTGACGAACGGCGAGCAGGAGATAAGCAAGGTGCTTGCGATAATGCCCGACGGCAGGACAGGCGCACCCTGCGGAGCCTGCCGGGAGCTTATGGTTCAGCTGATGCCGGAAAGATACAAGGATATAGAGATAATGCCGGACTATGGCGCGGAACGTGTAATAACGCTCGGTGAGCTTACCCCGGAATGGTGGATATGACTGACGATTTCTTTCTTATTACGATCAGCCGCGCAAGCGCTTAGCGGGGCAGAGCCCCCAGACTTGCAGGGGGTCAGGGAAAGTTTCTCTCCCTCCCCCTATGGCACGATGCCATAAGAAGCTCACCAAAACGCCGCATGGATGCGACGATAAAAGTGAGCTTCGATGCACACCCCCTCACCCTCTTTTCAAAGGGCTTTATTCCGTGGGTGACATATCATAAACGGGCGGGTTTTCTGACTCGTAGTCTATAGATTCATCAAATGAAAACTAAAGAAAGGAACAAAAGAATGGCAAATGACAAGATAATAATTCGCGGGGCAAAGGAACACAACCTCAAAAACATCGACGTTGAGATACCGCGCGACAAGCTCGTGGTATTCACGGGACTGTCGGGTTCGGGAAAATCCTCCCTCGCTTTCGATACGATCTACGCGGACGGACAGCGCCGCTATATGGAGAGCCTGTCGTCCTACGCGAGAATGTTTCTCGGACAGATGGAGAAGCCCAATGTCGAGAGCATCGAGGGACTTTCCCCCGCTATCTCCATTGACCAGAAAACCACCTCCAACAACCCGCGCTCCACGGTGGGAACAGTCACCGAGATATACGACTACCTCCGACTGCTGTACGCGCGCATAGGCGTTCCGCACTGCCCGATATGCGGACGTGAGATCGCGCAGCAGACCATAGATCAGATCGTCGATCAGATCAAGGCTCTCGGCGAGGGAACGAAGTTTCAGGTTCTTGCACCCATTGCCCGCGGGCGCAAGGGCGAGTATGCCAAAGAACTCGACAACCTGCGCAAGCAGGGATTTGTCCGCGTGCGCATTGACGGCGAGATGCACGATCTCGACGAGCCTATGAAGCTTGCCAAAAACATCAAGCACCGCATCGAAGTCGTGGTTGACCGCCTTGTGGTCAAGCCGGACATAGACTCCCGCCTTTCCGACAGCTTAGAGACTGCCGGAAAGCTTACCGACGGTCTTATCTACATCGACGTTATCGGCGGTGAGGAGCTGCACTTCTCGCAGAACTACGCCTGCCCTGAACACAACATCAGCATCGAGGAGCTTGTTCCGCGAATGTTCTCGTTCAACAACCCCTACGGAGCCTGCCCGAACTGCACCGGTCTCGGGACTTTCCACCGGGTCGATCCCGACCTCATTATCCCGGACGAGAACAAGACGATACGTGAGGGAGCGATAAAAGCCTGCGGCTGGAACTCGCTTGACGACAACTCCATAGCCATGATGTACTACCGCGCCATATCTAAGCACTACGGCGTTTCGCTGGACACGCCGGTGAAAGACCTGTCGCCGGAGCAGCTGGGTCTGTTCCTATACGGCACGGCGGGCGAGCGCATACGCGTTGACGTTATCGACTCATTCGGCGGCGGCTACCGGAACTCCGACTTCGAGGGAGTCATCAACAACCTCGAACGCCGCTACAAGGACGGCAGCGAATCCGCGCGCGCCGAGATAGAATCATATATGCACGACTGCGAATGTCCGATGTGCGGCGGCGAGAGACTGAAAAAGGAGTCCCTTGCAGTCACTGTCTGCGGTATCAACATCAGCGACTTCTGCAAAAAGAGCATTGCCGACGCTTACGATTTTGTGTGCAATATGCAGCTTTCCGAGCGGGATCAGATGATCGGAAAGCTGATACTCAAAGAGATAAAAGCCCGTCTGAACTTCCTGCGAAGCGTGGGACTCGAATACCTCACCCTGTCACGCGCGGCAGGTTCTCTGTCCGGCGGTGAGAGCCAGCGTATCCGTCTTGCGACGCAGATCGGAAGCTCCCTCATGGGCGTTCTGTACATTCTCGACGAGCCGAG
>JAGAWN010000035.1 GCA_017941355.1 Ruminiclostridium sp.
AATGCTGTCCTCGTCCTGTTCCGCAAGACCGATCATCATGTCTGCGCTGATATTCGTGAATCCCGCTTTCCTTGCGTTTTGCAGAGCGCTCTCAGCTTGCCGTACCGTATGCCGCCTTCCGAGGAACCGCAGTTCTTCCGGCATCATCGACTGCACACCGAAAGAGAGCCTGTTCACCCCCGCCTTACGCAGCGTTTCAAGCACCCGCGGCTCAGCCATACAAGGGTTGGCTTCGACTGTGATCTCCGGGTCTTCCGCAATATCGGCAGCCTCCAGTATGCGCCCGATATGCTCGTACAGCAGTATAGGAGTACCGCCGCCGAAGTAAACGGTATCGAAGCAGCCGCCGTAATGCCGTATATTGCGTATGACCGCGTCCGCGTAATGTCCGGCGGTTTCGCGGCTGTATCGCACCGAGTAAAAGTCGCAGTACGGGCATTTCGACAGGCAGAACGGAACGTGAAAATACAGCCCGCGACGGCGGGCAGCGTCTCCGTCTGTTAATGTACAGCATCGGACATGACTATCTTCCTCGCAGCCGTTATTTTTCATAAGACTCAATGTTTTCGGTTCATACAGCCCGCGACGGTGGGCAGCGTCTCCGTCTGTTAATGTACAGCAGCGGGCATGGCGGTCTGCCTCGCAGCCGTTATTTTTCATAAGACTCAATGTTTTCGGTTCATACAGCCCGCGACAGCGGGCAGCGTCTCCGTCTGTTAATGTACAGCAGCGGACATGGCTGTCTGCCTCGCAGCCGTTATTTTTCATAAGACTCAATGTTTTCGGTTCATACAGCCCGCGCAGCTTATTCATCATCAAGCTTCAATACTGCCATAAACGCTTCCTGCGGCACTTCTACCGAGCCTAACTGCCGCATACGCTTCTTGCCCTCTTTCTGCTTCTCCAGCAGCTTCTTCTTTCGGGTGATATCGCCGCCGTAGCACTTCGCGAGCACGTCCTTGCGCATAGCTTTTATTGTCTCACGGGCGATTATCTTGCCGCCGACTGCCGCCTGCACCGGAACTTCAAACAGCTGCCGCGGGATATGGTCTTTCAGGCGTTCGCATATCTTGCGGGCGCGGGGATAGGCGCTGTCCGCGAACACTATGAACGAGAGCGCATCTACAACATCGCCGTTGAGCAGGATATCGAGCTTCACAAGCTTCGACGGGACAAATCCCTTGAACTCGTAGTCGTAGCTTGCGTAGCCCTTTGTGCGGGATTTCAGAGCGTCAAAGAAGTCATAGACTATCTCGTTCAGGGGCAGGTCGTAGTGCAGGTCAACGCGTGTCTTGTCAAGGTACTTCATATCCTTGAACACGCCGCGGCGCTGCTGACAAAGCTCCATTATGTTGCCGACATAGTCCGACGGAGCGTAAACGTGAGCTTCCACCATAGGCTCATACGCCTGTTTGATCTCGGTGGGATCGGGGTAGTTCGTGGGGTTGTCTATGAACACCGTCTCGCCGTTCATTTTGTCTATCTGATAGACAACGGACGGCGCAGTGGTTATGAGATCAAGGTTGTATTCGCGCTCTAAACGCTCCTGTATTATCTCCATGTGCAGAAGCCCGAGGAATCCGCAGCGGAAGCCGAATCCCAACGCTATCGAGGTCTCCGGCTCAAAGGTGAGTGACGCGTCGTTGAGACGCAGCTTCTCCAACGCATCACGCAGGTCGCCGTATTTCGAGCCGTCGGCGGGATAGATACCGCTGAACACCATTGGGTTCACACTGCGGTAGCCCGCAAGCGGCTCCTCCGCAGGTTCGTCGCATCGGGTGACGGTATCGCCCACTTTCGTATCGCCTATTGACTTGATAGACGCGGCTATATAGCCGACTTCACCGGCTCTAAGCTCCCCGGCGGGAATAAGATTTGTCGCGCCCATGTAGCCAAGTTCCACAACCTGAAACTCCGCACCTGTCGCCATCATTCGTATCTTGTCACCGACGCGCAGAGTTCCCTCTTTCACGCGGACATACACGATAACGCCCTTGTAGCTGTCATAGTAGCTGTCGAAGATCAGCGCTTTCAAAGGAGCGTCCGGGTCGCCTTTCGGCGCGGGGATATCGCTGACTATGCGCTCCATGACTTCCTTGATGTTGATACCCATTTTTGCGGAGATCAGCGGCGCGTCCTCGGCGGGAATGCCGATAACGTCCTCTATCTCCTGCTTCACCTCGTCCGGGCGAGCGGATATAAGGTCTATCTTGTTGATGACCGGGACTACCTCTAAGTCCTGCTCGACCGCGAGATAGGTATTGGCAAGCGTCTGAGCTTCTATGCCCTGTGACGCGTCAACTATCAGTACAGCGCCCTCGCAGGCGTTCAGCGAACGCGACACCTCGTAGTTGAAGTCAACATGACCGGGAGTGTCGATAAGGTTGAAAACATAAGTCTCGCCGTTGTCCGCCTTGTAGTTGAGCCGCACGGCGCGGGCTTTTATGGTTATGCCGCGCTCACGTTCAAGTTCCATGTTATCGAGGAGCTGTTCCTCCATGTCGCGCTCCGCGACAGTGCTGGTCTGCTCCAGTATGCGGTCGGCAAGTGTGGATTTTCCGTGGTCTATATGCGCGATTATGCAGAAATTGCGTATTTCGCTGAGATAGCTGTTGTCGGACATAGTTATTCCTCCATGTTATACAAATCAAATTATAGTATAGCATATTTTTCCGTTTTTTGCAACAAAAATTTTGTGCTGAGAACGGGTATTGACAAAATTACAGCAGTGTGCTATAATATAAACAACAAGAGCAGCCGTTAAACATTCGGTCGCTCCCTATGTGATTATTTGAGAAATAACCGCCAGTAGTTTGCGAGACACGTGGCGGTTATTTCTTGTTTTTATTGCATATATCAAATACGAGCTTTATAATAGCACAGATAAGGATACCGGTCTGTACGAAAGCCTCATAAGTAAAAACCATATGCAGCACTCCCCTCCGGGAGCAAGAATGACCGCCTGCTTAAAGGCTGCTGCTTGTCGGAACGCCGCGCGTATCCTGCTTTAAGCGCGGGTTCTCGCGGAACATCCCAACAGGCGCAGGCAGGACATTCGCTGATTGATATTATAGCATATTGTTCCGTTTTTTGCAACACCCGCCGGAAAGAAAAAGTGTGGGGAATATTTTTCTCGCAGCTATTGCATTTTCACTGAAAATATGTTATTATAAAAGAGCCACGTATTTTAATATTTGTTGCATAACAAACCATATAAACGTGCATTTTTACTAAGGTAAAAATGCAGCTGTTTTCGTGTACGTTTTTGTGTGTTTGTTACAACAAATCGAAAATTAAATTGCGTGGCAGCATTTAAAGCTGCATTTTTCGGCGTGCAGCCTTGATGCTGCACGCTTTTTTGTTTACGGGAAACTGCAAGGAGGGTGATACATTGAGAATGATATCAAATAACAGAAAATATACTGCCGAATTC
>JAGAWN010000036.1 GCA_017941355.1 Ruminiclostridium sp.
CGAGCCGAGTATCGGTCTGCACCAGCGCGACAACGACAAACTCATCGGAACGCTCAAGAACCTGCGTGATCTCGGAAATACGGTCATTGTGGTCGAGCATGACGAGGACACCATGCGCGCGGCGGACTACATCGTGGATATAGGTCCCGGCGCGGGCGTGAACGGCGGCGAAGTTGTAGCCTGCGGCACTGCCGAAGAAATAATGAAGTGCGAAAAGTCCGTTACCGGGCAGTATCTTTCCGGCGCGAAGAAGATACCCGTCCCGAAGGAGCGCCGCGTTCCCGACGGCAGATACCTCAGAATAAAGGGAGCAGCCGAGAACAACCTTAAAAATATAAACGTGGATATCCCGCTGGGCGTGTTCACCTGCGTGACCGGAGTTTCCGGCAGCGGGAAGAGTTCCCTCGTCAACGAGATACTTTACAACTACCTTGCGGGCGTTCTGAACCGCGCCCGTACCCATGTAGGCAAATGCAAGAGCATCACCGGGGCGGGAATGCTCGATAAGGTGATAGCTATAGATCAGGCGCCTATCGGCAGGACTCCGCGCTCCAACCCGGCAACATATACGGGCGTGTTCACGGATATCCGCGATCTGTTCGCGTCCACGAATGACGCGAAAATGAAAGGATTCAGCACGGCGAGGTTCTCGTTCAATGTCAAGGGCGGACGGTGCGAAGCCTGCCAGGGCGACGGTATCATCAAGATCGAGATGCACTTCCTGCCGGACGTATATGTTCCATGCGATGTGTGCAAGGGCAAGCGCTATAACCGCGAGACTCTTGAAGTCCGCTACAAGGGCAAAAACATCTATGACGTGCTTGAAATGACTATCGACGAGGGCTGCAAGTTTTTCGAGAACGTCCCGAAGATACACCGCAAACTGCAAACGCTCTGCGACGTGGGACTGGGCTATGTGAAGATAGGTCAGCCGGCAACTACCCTTTCCGGCGGTGAGGCACAGCGCGTGAAGCTTGCCACCGAGCTTGCCCGCCGTGCGACCGGACGCACGGTGTATATTCTCGACGAACCGACCACGGGACTGCACACGGCGGACGTTCACAAGCTGATAGAGGTATTGCAGCTTCTCGTTGAGGGCGGCAATACGGTCATCGTCATCGAACACAACCTCGATGTAATCAAGACTGCCGATCACATTATAGACTTAGGGCCGGAGGGCGGCGACAAGGGAGGTACTGTGGTTGCTCACGGTACCCCGGAGGAAGTTGCGAAAGTTAAGGAGTCATACACAGGACAGTATCTCAAAAAAATGCTGCGTTAAAACTCTTATCTGCCGCGCGGGATATTTTCAGTTTCACGGCAGTCTCATAAAAACAACAGCAGACTCAGTGTATCCGAGTCTGCTGTATTATTACCAGAAAGCGCGGTTATTCTTCTTCGGCGGTGAATCCGAGACTTTCGATAAGACACAGGGTATCATCTATCCCCTGCCCTCCCGCGGTAAGATAACCCGCAGCGAAGATCGAGTCAACCACTCTGAAAAGCTTATCCTCATGACCGGCAAAGTATTTCTCGCGCCCTGCCGCACAGCGTATATCCGCTTTCGGCACCATAAGACGTGCTGCGCAAAGGACTTTGATGCAATATTCGTAAGTAAGTGCGGAAACGTCCCTGTCCGCAAGCCTTGTCCCCTCGATCGGAAGCAGGAAGTTTATCGGCACGGACTCCGGCGATATCTCCCGAACGTCCAGCAGCATATCCGCGATATCCTCCTCTGTCTCGCCCATGCCGACGATCCCGCCGCAGCACATTTCAAATCCCATGCCTTTGAGCATACGGATATTGTCAATGCGCTGCTGATAGGTATGAGTGGAACAGATGTTCGGATAGAAACGGCGGCTGCTGTTGAGATTGTGGTTTATGCGGTCAAGACCCGCTTCTTTCAGCATACGCGCCTGATCCTCGGTGAGAAAGCCGATAGAGCAGCAGATATGCGTTCCGTTCTCTTTCATACGGCGTATCCGCTCCGCAAGCGCGCGTATCTCATCATCACCGAAGCGTATGCCGCTCAGCCCTATGCAGTGCCGCGCAAGATGCTTCTCCGCCACAAGCTTGTCGTCGCCGTACAGCTTTTCGTCGGAAACGCTGGCATACTTCTCTATGTCCGCACCGGAACGGCAGGACTGAGCGCAGTATGCGCAATCCTGTGAGCAATTGCCGCTGCGTGCGTTTGTAAGGAGCTGCACGCTCACTTTTCTTCCCTTGTACTTTGTGCGCAGAGCGTATGCCGCCTCTATAAGCTGTTCCGTCTGATCGTCGGGAAGCTTCAGCAGCCCGACAAGCTCATCTCTTGTCAGTCCGCGCTCCTCACTGTAGTTTTTCAGAAATCCTGTATTTTCCATATTCTCTCCCTTTTCTGCCTTTAAGCCTATATTGTTCCGTTACAGTATATCACATTTCCGCAGAAAAGTAAAGATGTCCGGCAGACCGATTATTCTGCCGGACATCGCAGCCGCTCTACAGCTCTTCCGTCCATATACTTCCGGCATAGTGCGAGGTGCGCATTGACTGGCTGCCGCCCTCACTTACTATGATGTGATCCGCTATTTCTATATCGAACTTTCTGAAATCATGCACAAGTTCGCGGGTAACATAGAAATCATCCTTTGATGCCACGGCAAACCCGTGCGGGTGGTTATGCGCGATTATTACCTTGTCGCAGCCGCACTCCGACACAAAATCCATAAGCTTTCTCCGCGGAAATCCGACGGAAGTGATATCACCCTCCGCAAGCTTTCGTTCGCACAGGAGCCTGTACTTCGGAGTGATCGCCGCCGCGTGTACTTCTTCCCGCTCAACTCCCGCGAAAAGCGCTTCAAAATACGCACAGACATCTTTGATCTCGTCGGTGAACTGTTCGTCCGGATCAAGCTGGCGATTCTTTATGTAGTACGACGAAAACTCCCTCAGAAACATTATGTATGTGGCAGAATTCTCGCTTATACCGCGTATGTTCATCAGCCGTCTGCGCGGAGCTTCTATCACATCGCATAATCTTCCGCCGAATTCGTTCAGAAGAGCATGGGCGATCACATTTGTATTGTTCCTCGGAATCCCGTAGAACAAAGCAAACTCAAGTATCTGATGCTCGTTGAAGCTTTCCAGCCCGAGTTCCAGAAACTGCTCCCTCATTCTCTTTCTATGCCCCTCGTGAACATTCTTACCCTTCTCAGCCATACCACAGACCTCTTTGCAGCATTTGTCAGCACTCCGTCATACACACAGTACCGCTCGCCGCTTCTCATGCCTTTCGCGGCAAGAACAGCATGACCGACAGGTGCAGTAATAACAGCATATTTTCTGCTGCTCCGATATTAAAGGAACCGCTGATCAAATCGCTTTTTTCAAAACAGCCGGCACCGTGAAACACATATAATCCCCCAAAATTGAGTCTTTATCGGTTTATTAATGCGGCGATCAGCCGGTTGACTATTTGTTCTCTCCCCCGCCTACCGCAAGGGGGAGAGAACGTAATGTACCGGCTTTAAGCGCCAATCATTTCATTATCAAAGTAATAATCGGCGGTTTCCAAAGTATCTGTATTATTGTACCATATATCAGACCGGAATGTCAACATTTTTTTGTTTTCGCAGAAGATACGGCAGCAAACTGCTCCTGCGTCCCCGCCCGCACCCACGGACAGATCAGAAAAAACTTTTGACTTATCACGCAGAATGTGCTATAATTGCAGTAGAAACATCACGAAAGGACTGATACACTTTGTCATTCATCAAACACGATATTGAAAGAGACTCATTCATGCTCGACGGCGGACTCGGCTTCGAGGGCTATGACTGGTGGTGGCATTCCTTTACCGGAATTAATGACCGGACAGGCGAAGAGAAGTCGTTCTTCATCGAGTTTTTCGGCTGCAACCCTATCCTCGGCGGTGCCGAGCCGATACTCGGACAGACCCCGGAAAACAAACGGCTGCACAAAAAGCCTTCCTATCTCATGGTAAAGGCAGGCTGCTGGGGAGACGGAAAGTGCCAGCTCCACAGATTCTTCCCCTGGAACAAGGTGCGTATAACCAACAGTACCCCGTTCATGCTGAGCATCGACGACTGTGTGGTATCCGAAACTATCCTGCGGGGAAGCGCCGACGTGTCTCCGGAGCAGGCAGCGGATCCCGGATATATGTGTGACAGCGGCTCTATGCAGTGGGCGCTGCGCATGGAAAAGCAGATACCGTTCAACGTGGGCTACGGCGCGGGAAAGCTGCTGCGCGATATGGAAGCGTTCGAGATGTACTGGCACGCGGAGGGAATGAAAACGCTGTACTCCGGTACCGTGGTGCTGAACGGCGAGACATACACCGTGACACCGGAGACTTCCTACGGCTACGCGGACAAGAACTGGGGCAGGGATTTCACAAGCCCGTGGGTATGGCTGTCGTCATGGGATCTCACAAGCCTGAAAACCGGAAAAAAGCTTGAAAACAGCGTTTTTGACATCGGCGGAGGCTGCCCGAAAGTGTACGGGATACCGCTGAAACGACAGCTCCTCAGCGCGTTCATGTATGAGGGAACGCCGTATGAGTTCAACTTCTCCAAGCCGTGGACGGGCGTTAAGACCGTATTCCGCAGCAAGGAAACGGACACGGAAGTGTTCTGGTTCGTAATGCAGGAAAGCAGCGATGCCGTCATGACAACAAGAGTGCGCTGCAAAAAGAAAGATATGCTGCTGGTGAACTATGAAGCCCCCGACGGCAGCAAGCGCCACAACAGGCTCTGGAACGGCGGAAACGGCAAAGGGCTTATCCGTCTGTACAGCAAGTCACACGGCGGGAAAAGAACGCTTATCGACGAGATACGCGCAGAGCATATCGGCTGTGAATACGGAGAATACTGCTGACAGCTTTGTGCGGATAAGTAAAAAATATTTGTTATTTTATATCAAAAGCCCTTGAAAAAGCTGCCGTGATAGTGTATAATATACAATAAAGTTATTCTGCCTGCTTTAAGGAGGACACATGAATGAGCGATGATCTGAAAACCACTGTTGAACCGGACGAAAACCATATCCCTACCGGACTGCCCGGCGGGTTCTTCATATATAACGCGGGCGGTAATGAAGAGATCCTGTTTGCAGAGGACAATGTAATAAAGCTCTTCGGCTGCAGGGATATCAAAGAGTTCCGCGAATACACCGGAAACAGCTTCAGAGGTATGGTTCACCCCGAGGACTACGACAAGATACAGAACGAGATCCAGTCACAGACCATGACTGTCGAAAAGCGTCATGACTATGTGCGCTACCGCATAATATCCAAAACCGGAGAAACGCGCTACATAGAGGATTTCGGGCATCTGCTCCACGGCGAACACGGTAAAAGCTACTTCTACGTCTTTATCGTCGATATCGACAAGAACGAGTATCTCAACCGCAGCCGCAACAGCTTCGCGGAAACACAGATCTTCTCCATGAACCAGAACAATGACCGTCTTACGGGACTCTACAACAGAGCAACCTTCTATCAGAAAGTCCAGGAGCTTATCTCGGATCCCGAACAGCGCAGCCGTGCAAAATTCACATTTGTTCATCTCGATATAGCAAATTTCAAGATATTCAACGAACGCTACGGATTCCAGCGCGGCGACGATCTTCTCTGCCGCGTGGCTTACACTATACGGAGCATTTTCGGTGATTCCGGGATCATTTCGCGGTTCTCCAACGACCATTTCGTTATCTGCACTGTAGCGGAAAATGTCCCCGAACTTGTGACAGAAGTGCATGACTCGATCCTCCAGATCATAGAGGGTACGCGTGTGGAGATACGCGCCGGCATATACGAACTTGAGGACACCTGCACCGAAGTGGGTCTTGCCTGCGATCACGCCCGCCTTGCCTGCAACACCGTCAAGCACCGCTATGACGTGATCTACAATATCTACGATGTTACACTGTACGAAAAGCTCCGCAAACAGCAGTATGTGGTTGACTACGTTGACGATGCTGTTGAGAAGGAATACATAAAGGTATTCTATCAGCCGGTCATTCGTGTGGCGACCGGAGAGATCTGCGGATATGAAGCTCTGGCGCGCTGGATAGACCCGAAATTCGGCTTCCTCTCCCCCGCCGACTTCATAGACACCCTTGAAAAATTCCACCTAATCCACAAAATAGACAGCTACGTTGTAAAGAAAGTATGCGAGGACTACAGCATCCTCATGGATTGCGGAGAGCCGATAGTTCCGGTTTCCGTGAATCTTTCGCGGCTTGACTTCGAACTGTGCGACATCGTCGATATCGTTGAGAACTACCGCAGCCTGTACAATGTTCCCCGCAGTATGCTTGACATCGAGGTAACGGAAAGTGCGCTGAACGAGAAGTCGGATCACCTGAAAAACGAGTGTAAGAAATTCCGCAATTCGGGTTACCAGATATGGATAGACGACTTCGGAAGCGGATATTCCTCACTCAACACGCTCATGGAGTACGACTTCGATGTGCTGAAGCTGGATATGGAGTTCCTGCGCACATTCGACAAGAATCCGAGAACCGGCAACCTGCTGAACTATATAGTTTACGCGGCAGTCGAAATGGGAGTGAAGCCGCTCTGCGAGGGCGTTGAAACAGAGGAACACTACAGGTTCCTTAAATCTATCGGCTGCGAAAAAGCGCAGGGCTACTATTTCGGCAAGCCTATGACGCTGGAAGAAACAAGAAGATACACACGCGAAAAGGGACTGAAATGGGAGACTGTCTCCGACAGATAAGGAGGACGCTATGCTTGGAGTGTGCCTGCTTTTTGTGGGGATAGTTCTGATAAACAACGGCGTATGCACGCTTATGAAAGTGCCGCCGAAAGCAGCCGCGGTAATGAACATATTCACCGGCGGACTGTCGCTTATCATCAACGTTCTCAATCTTATACAGGGCAATTACTACGCTGCCGGGACGGGACTGCTGTTCTGCTTCACCTACCTGTTTGCGTCAATACTCGATATTTTCGGGCTTGACGAGAGACCTTTCGCGGTATTCTCAACATTCGTCGCCGTAAACGCCGTAGTTTTCGGCATAGTCGAGGGCATTACCGGCTGTGAAGCGCTCGGAATACAGCCGGATATCCGCTGGGCGGCTATATGGTGGCTGTGGGCGGTACTTTGGGGAACATCGTTCTTCACGGGGATCCTCGGCAAAAACCTCGGAAAGTTCGTGCCGGCACTGCAGGTATTCGAGGGAGTAGTGACAGCATGGATACCGGGAGTAATGCTTCTTCTCGGTATATGGTGAGAAGATGAAATTTTACAGAGTTTATTGACTTTTTATCCCGAAAGGGATATAATAAATATGATCGGCAGGAACACCTGCGATCGGTTTTGAAACGCATATTCATACAGGAGGATAAAATTATGAATTTCAAAAAAACAGCTTCGATATTTGCAGCGGCAGCACTGACAGCAGCAACAGCAGTTTCGGCAGGCGCGGCGCTTGTTGTTTCCGAAAATCCCAACCCCGCACTCACAAGCAGCGCAGGTATGTGGATGGAGAAGATATACGTTCCGGAGCAGGGTATTGATTTCGGCATAGACCCGCGTGAACTCGGTTCGATCAAGTTCACGATAACTCCCGAATCCCCCGAGGATTTCGAGGGCGGCACAGGCGGTGCAGTCATACTTTCCAGCGGTCCTACCATAAGCGTTGACCACAACTGGCCGCAGGCTAACTTCTGGGGCGTTTACGACGAGGAGCATGAGATATACGCCCGTGACCCCGAGAATGACCCGAACCCGATACAGGTACAGACAGAGGGAGACTATATTTACTCGCTCACACTGAATGTTGACGAAACTAACAATGTACAGGACGATGCTTACAACGATCCGTCGATATATGTTCAGGTAGCTCTTTCAGAATGGGGCAACGAGATCTTCTCGGATATGAGAGTCCTGAGTCTTGAGCTTTTCGACAAATCCGGAAGTCTTCTCGCTAAATTTGACGGCGACGGAAACCTCATAGACGGCTCGGCAGCACAGTCCGCACCTGCTGCGGAAGCTGCACCGGCTGAGGAAGCAGCTTCCGGGGCAGCTCCGGCTCCCGCGCAGGCAGGCGACGTTCAGGCTGCGGCAGCTTCTTCAAAAGGCTCGCCGAACACAGGTATCGGTGATGTTGCCGTGATCGCGGGTATCGCAGTCGCGGCGGCAGGCGCACTTATCATCACCGCAAAGAGAAAGTGATCTGTCAGCAGATATTGATATTCCCGTCCCCCGCAGCTATAACTGCGGGGGTTTTGCTGTATAACCATTTCGCCGGAAATCCATTCGTTCCCTCTTGCAAAAAAACAAGATATGTGATATAATAGAAGGTAACTTTTACAGAGAAGAAAGGACTGATTTTTATGGCAGGTCTGATGCTCGGAAATCAGGCTGTGGCAAGAGGACTGTATGAGGCGGGCGTTGAGTTCGTTTCAAGCTATCCCGGAACCCCCAGCACCGAGATCACGGAATTTGCTTCCACCTACGACAAAAACGAAATGTACAGCGAATGGGCGCCTAACGAAAAGGTAGCCTGCGAAGCCGCTATCGGCGCTTCTTTCGCCGGCAGACGCTCGTTCTGCGCTATGAAGCACGTCGGTCTTAACGTCGCTGCCGACCCGCTCTATACCGCGTCTTACACCGGCGTGAACGGCGGATTTGTGCTTGCTGTCGCTGATGACCAGGGTATGCACTCGTCACAGAACGAGCAGGATTCCCGCAATCACGCTATCGGCGCAAAAGTTCCTATGCTTGAACCGTCGGATTCCGGCGAATGTAAGGAGTTCACCAAACTCGCCTACGAAATATCGGAGCAGTTCGATACTCCCGTTATCCTGCGTCTCTCCACCCGAGTTGCGCACTCCCAGAGCATCGTTGAACTCGAAGACAGAAAGACCGTAAGATACGAATACACAAAGAATCCCCGCAAGAACATAATGACTCCGGCAAACGCAAAGCCGAAGCACATAGTTGTCGAGGAACGCACCGCGAAGCTGCGCGAGTATGCGGAGACTTCCCCGCTCAACCGCGTCGAGATGTTCGATACAAAGATCGGTATCATCGCAAACGGCGCAGCTTACCAGTACGCACGCGAAGCGCTCGGAGAAAAGGCAAGCTACCTGAAACTCGGCATGGTAAATCCCCTGCCCGTGAAGCTCATAAAGGACTTCGCAGCAAAGGTGGACAAGCTTTACGTTGTAGAAGAACTGGACGATATCATCGAAACACACTGCCGCAAGATCGGTCTTGACCCTATCGGCAAGGAGCTGTTCACATTCATAGGCGAATACTCGCAGACCTACCTGCGTGAGAAGATTCTCGGTGAAAAGAACGAGTTCGTGCAGCTTGAGGATACTATCCCGATACGTCCTCCGGTTATGTGCGCGGGCTGCCCCCACAGAGGCGTGTTCTATACTCTGAAAAAACTGGGCGTGTTCGTAAGCGGTGATATCGGCTGCTACACTCTCGGCTCTGCCGTTCCCCTTGACGCTATGGATACCACAGTCTGTATGGGTGCTTCCGTCAGCGGGCTTCACGGCTTCAACAAGGCAATGCGCGGTGAATATGAGGGCAAGGCTGTTGCGGTGATAGGTGACTCCACGTTCATTCACTCCGGTATAACCGGACTTATCAACATTGCGTACAACCGCACAAACTCCACAGTTCTCATTCTCGACAACAGCATTACCGGCATGACGGGACATCAGAACAATCCCGCAAACGGCAAGAACATCTACGGCGATCCCGCCGCGGCTGTGGATCTCGAAGCTCTGTGTCATTCAGTCGGCATTGACCGCGTAACGGTAGTTGACCCCGGCGATCTGAACGAAACGGAACGCGTTATCAAGGAAGAACTTGCCGCTGACGCCCCCTCCGTCATTATTTGCAGACGTCCCTGCGCACTGCTCAAAACAGTCAAGCACAAGCCTCCGTTCAAAGTCGATAAGGATATGTGCAGAAGCTGCAAGGCTTGCATGAGGATAGGCTGCCCCGCAATTTCCATTACGGACGGCAAGGCGCAGATAGACAATACTCTCTGCGTAGGCTGCGGACTCTGCACACAGATGTGCCGCTTTGACGCGATACAGGAATAAGGGGAGGTAATGCAAAATGGCTGAAACAAAGGCAATAATGCTGGTAGGCGTCGGCGGACAGGGAACCCTGCTCGCAAGCCGCATACTCGGAAACGTGCTGCTCTCCGCGGGCTACGACGTTAAGGTCAGCGAAGTTCACGGAATGTCCCAGCGCGGCGGTTCCGTGGTAACATACATCAAGTACGGCGACAAGATCTTCTCCCCCGTTATCGAAAAGGGCGAAGCTGATATCATAATCTCCTTCGAGGAGCTTGAAGCCGCACGCTGGCTGCCGTATCTCAAAAAGGGCGGCAAGATAATCACGAACTCGCAGCAGATAAACCCCATGCCCGTTATTATGGGTGTACAGCAGTACCCCGAGGATCTCACCGAGAAGATACGCGCAAAGGGCGTTGATATCACGGCGATAGACGCACTTACACTCGCGGAACAGGCAGGAAGCTCCCGCGCGGTGAACGTGGTTCTGATGGGTCTTATCTCTAAGACCGCCGGATTCCCGGAGGAAGCATGGCAGGCAGCGCTTGACGCCTGCGTACCCAAAAAGGCAATGGAGATAAACAAAAAGGCGTTCGCACTCGGACGGGAGGCATGAAAAAGCTGCGCGGCAGGAGCATTGCGGCGCGCTGGTTCCTCGGAAGCTTCGGTATCGTCGCGGTACTGCTGATGATACTCGACATAGCGGGATTCTTCCTGATACGCGAATACTACTACGGCTCTGTCCGGCAGTACATCGAGACTCAGGCGAACATCGTCGCGGGTGTCGTGAACAGGCTGTATGAGGAATCCGGCTCCGATTACTCTGACGAACTTATAAACTCGGTGGAGCAGTTCGAGAAGAAGAACTATGTCGAACTTATGGCGATAAACCGCGAGGGGAAAGTGTATCTTTCCAGCAGCGGCTTCACGCCCGCCGAGAGCTACGATATGCCGGATTACCGCGAAGCGTCGGCTTCCGGAAAGCACAGCGCAAGCTATGTGGGAAGCTTCGCCAGCGGCGAGCGTTATATGGCTTACACCGTTATCAACGTTCTGTCCGGGGGCGGTATCCGCATTGTGACCTCACTCGACAAGATAGACTCCTACGCTGCGGGACTTGCTCTCGCGGTGCTTGCGGTAAGCGCGGGAATACTGCTTCTGCTGTTCATCATCGGTATCTACTTTATCCGAAGCATCGTGCAGCCTATACGCAGAGTCGGCGCGACTGCACGAAAGCTTGCGGCGGGGGATTTCTCCGTCCGCATAAGCAACGAGAGCAGCGACGAGATCGGTGAACTCTGCGACATCTTCAACTACATGGCTGACGAACTGGAACACTCCGAGAACATCAAGAGCGAGTTTATCTCGTCTGTGTCACATGAACTCCGCACTCCGCTCACGGCCATAAAGGGCTGGAGCGAAACGCTGGTGGAGATAGACGACGCGGAGACCCGCAAAAAGGGAATGCAGATAATCAACAAGGAGACAGGGCGGCTTTCGGAAATGGTCGAGGAGCTGCTGGATTTCTCCCGCATACAGAACGGACATTTCTCGCTCCAGCAGTCGAACATTGATATCATCGCCGAACTTGCGGACGTTGTGCTTGTATATGAAGAACGCGCAAAGGCTGACGGAATTACGCTGACGCTTGCCGAAAGCGACGAGATAGCCGTGGTTTACGGTGACAAGAACCGTCTGCGGCAGGTCTTTATCAATATTATCGACAACTCGATAAAATACGGCAGGAAGGGCGGTCACACCGATGTCACCACATCGGTTACTGACGGGAAGATCAGCATTTCCGTCAAGGACGACGGCGTCGGGATCGCCGAATCCGATCTGCCGCACGTCAAGGAGAAGTTCTACAAGGCAAACAACACGGTACGCGGCTCCGGCATAGGGCTTGCCGTTGCGGACGAGATCGTTCGTATCCACGGCGGCACGATAGATGTGTACAGCACACTCGGCGAGGGTACGGAAATGATAGTGACTCTTCCGCTGGTGCGGGCAAAACAGAAGTGATGCCGGAACCGGCGCAGAATAATCCGGCTGCATACAGAATGAGACTTTAACTATGATAAAGAAGCTTCGCCGCAATTTTATAACAACCGCGATGATCTCGGTATTCGTCGTTCTTGTGATAATTGTCGCGGCAATGAATATCGCAAACTATGTAAATTCCGACAGCGAAGCGGACGTACTGCTGTCTCTGCTGGCGGACAACGGCGGCAGTTTCGAGAGAAGTCCGGTGTCCGAATCTCAGCCGCCGGCAAAACCGGAGGGTGAAGATATTCCGCCGGAGAAGCCCGACTCTGCTCCTGCCGAGGATAACAGCAGATCCGAACCCACGGAAAAAACGGACGGATCTGACAATACCGCTCCTCCCGGCTATCCGGAGAACTACAACGCACAGTTTGACCCCAGACGCCGTATGGGAGACCGGGGGCTTATCACAGCGGAGACTCCCTATGAGACAAGATTTTTTACGGTCGTTCTCAAAGACAGCGGCGATCCGGTGACTATAGACACCGGAAAGATAGCAGCCGTTACCGCGGACGAAGCACTTTCTATGGCGCAGGAGCTGCTTTCGGGCAGCAGGGATTCCGGGTACCGGGACACCTACAAATACCTGATACGCCGAAGCAAGGACAATAATCTCTGCATATTTATAGATCGCACCCGCGCTCTCCGCTCGGTAACGAACTTCATGTGGATAAGCCTGCTTGTGGCACTCGGCGCTCTGGCTGCAATATTCGTGCTGCTGCTGATATTCTCCGGCATGGTAATAAAGCCGGTTGCAGAGAGTTATGAGAAGCAGAAGAAATTCATCACCAACGCCGGGCATGAACTGAAAACACCGCTTGCAGTCATAAACTCCTGCACCGAAGTAATTGAAATGGAGCAGGGAGAAAGCAAGTGGACAAAAGGCATAACATCGCAGACGGAACGCCTTGCGACACTTACAAAGGAACTTGTCACGCTGGCGCGTATGGACGAGGGCGGAGAACAGCTCAACACCGAGGAATTCCTGCTGTCCGAGACAGTTTCCGAGATACTTGACCCGTTCTCGATCATGGCGGAGCAGAAAGGTATCGCGTTTACCGCCGATATTCAGCCGGATATCATGTACAAAGGCGACAAAAGCCTGTTGGCAAAGCTTTGCTCGATACTGGCGGACAACGCGGTGAAGTACACACCGGAGGACGGAAGTGTAACATTCACGCTGATACGCAGAGGAAAGCGTATCACACTCGTTTCCGAAAACACCGCCGAGGAAATGGAGCGGGGCGCACACCCGGAGTTCTTTGACCGGTTCAGGCGCGGAGATTCCTCGCATAACAGCGACAAACCCGGCTACGGGATCGGACTTTCTATGGCGCAGTCCGTCGTAACTGCTCACGGCGGCAGAATAGACGCTTTCAGCAAGGACGGAAAAAGCCTTACCATTACAGTCAGACTGTAACACAAAAGACCTGTCACCACGACAGGTCTTTTTGTTTAGTATTCGCCCGCAGCACTTACTTTCAGCCGGGAACTGCTATAAGTCTGATGTGAATAACTGCTGCGAGGCAGATAGCCTTTCTTTTATGAAAACTCCCCACGGAGTCGCTGGCGCCGTGCGCCCGGCTGCGAGGCAGATAGCCTGTCCTCTGCTGAAAAGTAACAGACGGAGAAACGGACGAAGTCCGCGCCCTATGCCCAGGGGTTGGTGCTTTCGGGGGGACGGATTCCAACAAGTATGAACTGTTCCCAGAGATACCACTTGCCGTCCTTCGCCTTGCGTAGCTGAACCGAACGCGGGCTGTCAGCACCGCCGGAGGTCAGGAACATCTTCGCGTAACCCTCGTTCTGATAGCTGTAGGGGTTCTCGCTCACCGTTACCGTGTACGGCGCGGAGGGTTTGTAATCATTCGCCGGGATCGCTCCCTTGAAGTACGAACGCGGAACGTAGTCCGAATCGCGGAATCTGTCCTTGATGAAGCTGTATTCCGCCGGATTGATCGTGCGCGGACCGCTCACGAATTCGTACATTCTCTTGGAAAGCGCTTCGTCCTGCGGATAGAAACACAGCGCAAGAACCGTCATTGCCGCAGTGTCGAAGGGAGTTGAGAGCTGTGCCTGCGGAAGCGCAGCGAACTGCTCAAACGTGTCCGGAAGCGTGGAGAATACCACATCTACACTTCTGTTGCCGCCTGTCTGCTGCGTTGGCTGCGCAGCCGGTTTGCCGATATTGTCAAAAAGACCCATTTTTTCCTCCTTATCCCACAGGTGCGATCAAAGCTGTCGCAAGCCTGTCGTAGTTTGTAAAGTCGTGTACTTTCTTGACCGCGCTGTTGACAGTCAGAACGTGTCCGTCCTCGCCGCTCAGCCCCGGACACCACTCGGTAGATTCACCGTTGCTGTCGGTAAATATCACCTTAACATCGGGATATACCTCGCTCACGTTGCATTTCAGCAGGAACGGTTCCCCGTCGCTGCTCTCATAAAGAGCAGTTACAAGGTCGGTGCCGTCCTCGCCGGGTGCAGCCTGCGGAACTACCTTTACACTTCCCTTTTCATCAAACGGTATGACGAGATACAGTTCCGTGCCGAAATCGCTGGACACAAACCTGTCATGAGGCATACCCTGCGTGAAGTCGAAATCCTCAAGAGTACCGGTATATTCAAGAATGTTGTCTATGTACGGCGCGAAGTCATCGTAGTGATACGCGTAATACTCGATAAATCCGAGATAGCGCACACCGAAGAACTCATCGTTGTCAAGCATCACCTGACGATGCACAACATTAGGGTTCCATGCATCGGGAATTATTGTCGTTGCCGTACCGGCAGTCACTTCTCCCTCTGTCGGCATATCGCCTGCTCCGCCCGCCGACATATCAAGATCAACGGGTTCTCCCAGCACATTCGTCCCCTTTGCGGTGAAGCGGTCAACATAGTACCAGTCGGCAGTCGAGTTGTGTCCGTCAACTTCATCGAACAGCTGTATAGCAACCGTTCCGTCCTCCTGAAGCTCCGCAACGGAATTTGCTGGCATATAGCCGTCATGCGTTCCCGCGTAGTAGTGTACCGCAAGTTCCGCAAGTTCCTCGTTGGTAAAGAAACGGAAATTCTCGATATCGTCGGAAAGGAACGTCAGCTTTCCGGATGTGTCGGAATCCGTGAACGTGATCTCGACATTGTTCTCGTCAATGACGTTGAACTTCACCGGCGTGTTGTCATCGGCGGAAAAAACGTGAAGCATAACACCGTCGCCGTTCTTTTCGGCAGAGAACGGTGCGCCAATGCCAAGTTCCTGACCCATAGTTGAACCGATGTTTCCGTTGAACGTCCAGTATGTGCCGACATTGCCGGTCTGCTCCCACCACACGCCGTTTTTGAACGGGAACACAGATTCGCTTGCAGCGATATCGCCGGAAGTCTCCGATTCAGCGGTCACATCGGCTGCACCGTCCTCGCCCGCGAGAACTACATTCTCCGGCAGAACGTACAGGTAGCGCACGTCGTACTCGCCTATTCCGACAACTCCTGTTATCTGTGCACGCGCACCGTCCGGCGGGTAATCGTTCTCGTCTGTGGAATCCACGATATACCATGTGAATCCGCGTGAGCTGCCGTCCGCCTGCTTCTGCATCATGGCATTGCCGAACATTCGTCTGCCGGTTTCGCCGTCGCAGCGAACCACCTTGCCGTCATACTTTCCCGCAAGCATATCGTTCGTGAACTGCACGATCTCGTCCGGACTGTCGTATGCTATGTCGATGTCTATTTTGCTGTAATCCGCAGTTTTCGGGTCGATCTGAGCCGCCGATGTAACAGCTTCTTCCTCAAGTCCGTCACTGCCTTCGCTCTCCGCCGTGGCAGTTTCAGCAGACTCAGTGCTGCCGGGCTCGGTATCTGCCGCCTCACCGGTCGCAGCGGCAGCTGTTGCCGCAGATGCTGTTTCGCCGCTGCCGGAGTTCGCACCGCTGCATGAAGCAATGCTAAGAAGCACAGCGCCGAAAACAGCTGCCGAAAACGTTCTTCTCAAAATAGTTTTCATGCTTTTCTCCTTTAACGTAGTGTTTGATTTTACGGTTATATTATATCATACTTTTATATCAAAATCAATACATTTCGTAAAATGAAACAGGCTGCCCCGAAGGACAGCCTGTCATTTTTAAACTGTTGGATTATTCAGCAGAGGGCTTGTAGTAGTCAACGAGTCTTACGAGATCGTCGTACTTCTGCTTGCTGTTCTCGATTGCGATGCCGAACAGCTTCTCGGCTCTCTCCGGGTTAGCGCGTGCAAGCGAGTTGTAACGAACTTCACGCATCATGAAGGTCTTGTAATCGCCTGTCGGTGCCTTGCTGTCAAGAGTGAACTTCTGCTCTGCGTCGGGATTGAATCTGAACAGATGCCAGTAACCAGCCTCAACCGCTTCCTTCTCTACCTGCTGAGCGATAGTAAGACCGCCCTTGATACCGTGGTTGATGCACGGTGCGTAGCAGATTATGAGCGAAGGTCCGTCATAAGCTTCTGCCTCGGCAAATGCCTTAATGCACTGGTTTCTGTCTGCGCCCATGGATACCTGAGCTACATATACATAGCCGTACTTCATTGCGATGCCTGCGAGGTCTTTCTTCTTTACAGACTTACCTGCTGCCGCGAACTGTGCAACTGCACCGATATTGGTAGCCTTGGAAGCCTGTCCGCCGGTGTTGGAGTAAACCTCGGTATCGAATACCAGAACGTTTACGTTCTTGCCGCTTGCAAGTACGTGGTCAACGCCGCCGTAACCGATATCGTATGCCCAGCCGTCGCCGCCGAGGATCCAGTTGGACTTCTTCGACAGGTAGTTCTTGAGTCTGAGAACTTCCTTCTTTTCAGCGTTGTCGCAGTCGCACTTCTCAAGAGCGTTTACAAGCTCTGTTGTAGCGTCGAGGTTTGCGGGACCGTCGTTCACTGTCTCAAAGTACTTGTCGATGAATGCCTTGATCTCGGGCTTTGCTGTCTCGGCGAGAGTCTTCAGGTGAGCCTGTGCTCTGCCGCGCAGTGTGTCCTGAGCAAGGAACATACCAAGACCGAACTCTGCGTTGTCCTCGAAGAGGGAGTTGCCCCATGCGGGTCCTCTGCCCTGCTTGTTGGTGGTGTACGGAGTCGAAGGCTCGGAACCGCCCCAGATGGACGAGCAGCCTGTTGCGTTTGCTATATACATTCTGTCGCCGAAGAGCTGTGTCGCAAGCTTTGCATACGGTGTTTCGCCGCAGCCTGCGCAAGCGCCGGAGAATTCAAGCAGCGGCTGCTTGAACTGCGAACCCTTGAGTGTTGTGGGCTTGAACTTCTCGAATACCTCGGGCTTGTCGGAAGTCCTGATAGCGTAGTCGAAGCACTTCTGCTGAGCTTCCTGAGTTTCGAGACCCTTCATAACGAGAGCCTTTGCACCCTTCTTGCCGGGGCATACATTTGCGCAGACACCACAGCCTGTGCAGTCCAGAACGGAGATAGCCATTGTGAACTTCTTGCCCGGAAGTCCGGTAGCATCGAGCATCTTTGTTCCCTCGGGAGCCTTTGCAGCCTCGTCCTCGTTGAGGATTATCGGACGGATAACTGCGTGCGGGCAGACCATGGAGCACATATTGCACTGTATGCAGTTCTCGGGGTTCCACTCGGGAACGTCAACCGCGATACCGCGCTTCTCGAATGCAGCCGTACCCTGCGGGAATGTACCGTCAGCGATGTCAACGAATGTGGATACAGGTATTGTGTTGCCGCGCTGTGCGTTTACGGGAACCTGTACATTGTTTACAAAGTCGATGAGGAACTTGTTGTCACCCTCGAAGTGGTGCTTCGGAAGCTCACCCTCGGCATTTGCCCACGATGCGGGAACGTTTACCTTGATAACTTCGCCTGCGCCCTTGTCGATAGCGGCATAGTTCATGTTTACGACATCGTCGCCCTTCTTTGCAAAGGACTTGTATGCCATTTTCTTCATGTAATCTACAGCGTCAGCGGCAGGTATGATGTTTGCGATAGAGAAGAACGCGGACTGGAGAACCGTGTTTGTTCTGTTGCCGAGACCTATCTCCTTCGCTACCTTGATAGCGTTGATGATGTAGAAGTTGATGTTGTTCTTTGCGATATAAGCCTTGACGGGAGCAGGAAGCTTTTCGTCAAGCTCGTCAACTGTCCACTGTGTATTCAGCAGGAACGAACCGCCGGGGTTAACGTCCTGAACCATATCGTACTTGTCGATGTACGACGGGTTATGACAGGCAACGAAGTCAGCCTTGTTCACAAAGTAGGTGGACTTGATCGGAGACTTACCGAAACGCAGATGCGAGATCGTTACGCCGCCGGACTTCTTGGAGTCGTACTCAAAGTAAGCCTGAGCATACATATCGGTGTGGTCGCCGATGATCTTGATCGAGTTCTTGTTCGCACCAACCGTACCGTCGGAGCCGAGTCCCCAGAACTTGCAGCACGTTGTGCCTTCCGGAGTTGTGTTCGGATTCTCGGTTATCGGGAGCGAGAGGTTCGTAACGTCGTCCGTGATACCGATAGTGAAGCGCGGCTTCTCGGTGTTGTTGTAAACTGCGATGATCTGTGCCGGTGTGCAGTCCTTGGAGCCGAGTCCGTAACGTCCTGTGAATACCGGAACGTCCTGGAACTTGTTCTCCTGCTTGAGCGCTGCAACAACGTCAAGATACAGAGGCTCGCCTATTGAGCCGGGTTCCTTTGTTCTGTCGAGAACTGTGATCTTCTTTACAGTGGACGGGATAGCTGCCGCAAATGCAGAAGATACGAAAGGTCTGTACAGTCTTACCTTTACGAGACCTACCTTCTTGCCCTGCTTGAGCAGATAGTCGATAGTTTCCTCGATCGTGTCGTTTACGGAGCCCATTGCAACTATTACCTGCTCAGCGTCGGGAGCGCCGTAGTAGTTGAACAGCTTGTAATCTGTACCGATCTCAGCGTTCACCTTGTCCATGTACTCTGTCACGATCTCGGGGATCTTGTCATAGTACGGGTTGGAAGCTTCTCTTGCCTGGAAGAAGATATCCGGGTTCTGTGCGGAACCGTGGAGTACAGGCTTCTCAGGGTTGAGCGCTCTGTCACGGAAAGCTGCGATAGCGTCCTTATCTACCATCTTATCGAGTGTATCGTAGTCCCATACCTCGATCTTCTGGATCTCATGAGATGTTCTGAATCCGTCGAAGAAGTGCAGGAACGGTACTCTGCCCTTGATCGTGGAGAGGTGAGCTACAGCGCCGAGATCCATTACTTCCTGGGGGTTCGTGGAACAAAGCATTGCATAGCCCGTCTGACGACATGCGTAGATATCACTGTGGTCGCCGAAGATCGAGAGGGCATGAGATGCAAGAGCGCGCGCCGAAACGTGAATAACGTTCGGAAGCAGCTCACCTGCTATCTTATACATATTCGGGATCATCAGAAGAAGTCCCTGTGATGCGGTGTAGGTAGTGGTCAGTGCGCCTGCCGAAAGAGAACCGTGAACTGCACCCGCAGCGCCGCCCTCAGACTGCATTTCTACGATCTGTACTTCCTGACCGAAAATGTTCTTTCTGCCTGCCGCAGCCCATGAATCCGTAACTTCCGCCATTACGGACGACGGGGTAATGGGGTAGATCGCAGCTACTTCGGTGAACGCGTATGAAACGTGACCGGCAGCATTGTTACCGTCCATTGTAAGTTTTTGTCTTGCCATTGGAAAACAACCTCCTTAATTTTAAGCGACCCGTGCTTTACACAAAGGTTTCCGCCCTGCATATCCCTCATGTTGTGGTATGCACTATATTAATAATACCACATTTTTACCAATTTGTAAACAGGTAATTTCAAAAATTTCTCATTTTTTTCAAAAAAAGTTACAGACCATTGACACTTTGCGCTTTTAGGTGTATAATAAGTTATATTCATATTCCGGGGCGTGGCGCAGTTGGTAGCGCGCGAAGTTTGGGACTTCGATGCCGCAGGTTCGAATCCTGTCGCTCCGACCACGGGCATTCGCCCGTTTTGCCGTCTCTTACTTTTCAGTAACGGGCAGCTTTTTCTGCCCCGCTGTTCAGAGAAACATCTAAAGCGTTCGGGAGAGACAGCAGCGTGACGCTGCACCCAGTCCGTATGGCAGTTATCTGCTATGCGGTATTTTTCTGCCTCGCAGCCCGGAGTTTTCAAAGATCTAAAGCGTTCGGCAGAGACACGGGCATTCGCCCGTTTTGCCGCCTCTTACTTTTCAGTAACGGGCAGCTTTTTCTGCCCCGCTGTTCAGAGAAACGTCTAAAGCGTTCGGGAGAGACATCTAAACCGAACGGTTTAGATATTATGCTCACAAAAGGCTCTATAAAGCCATTTGTGAGCAATTTTTATGTGGATTCAAAAATCCCGGTTCCATAGATATTTTTTGACTCCAAAACGACCAACGGGACTTGACCCCCCTTTGGTATAAAACTTTCAAACTGAAATTCGTGATAATTTAACAAATTTATAGAAAATGCCCGCTGATCTCGGAACAAGTCCGAACAAAAGTAATGTGGGCATTTTTCTGTAATGTTCACAAAGTTTTCTGATAAAGTTTGTAGAAAACAATGAAAACTATCCGAGAAGTGTCGTTAGTATATTAATAACGGCTGCGAGGAAGAAAACTTCGTGGAGCGGATAACTGCCCCACGAAATCGCAGCCCGCCGTGCGGGCTTAATGAACAATGCTTTTCATAAGAAGTAAATAACGGCTACGAGGAAGAAAACCCGTTTCTTTCTGAAAAAGTAAGAGACGGAGTCGCAGCCCGCCGTGCGGGCTTAATGGAAATGCTTTTCATAAGAAGTAAATAACGGCTACGAGGAAGAAAACCCGTTTCTTTCTGAAAAAGTAAGAGACGGAATCGCAGCCCGCCGTGCGGGCTTAATGGTTGGTTTTCTTCAGCTTTAAGAGTGCGACAGCGATTACCGCAACTGCCGCTGCGCCTATACCTATCGCTATCGGTATCAGCGGACTTGAACTGTCTTTCCCGCTGTCATTTTCGTTTTGAGATACCGACGGTTCGGGATCGGTTTCCGGCGCTTGGCTTTCATCGGTGACGATCTCATTCTGTACAGGTGTATCTTTTATTATGGGTTCAGTCTCCTCCGTCCCGGACGCAAGCAGCTTTTCTGCCTGCGTGCTGTCAAGGATCACCTCTGCCGCGTCGAGTATCAGAGTACCCTCGCTGACCGTAACAGTGAGCGTGTGATGACCGCTTTCAAGCCCGTAAACTGCATAGAAAGCCTGCCTGTTGGAAGTTTTGGTGACTGCAAATGCGCCGTCCTTTGCTTTGCCGTCAAGTTCCGTGTCAATGACCGCGTTTCCGCTTTCTGCACCTATCAGAAGAATACCTGTGCCGTCAAATTCAATATTCACGGAAGCACCTGTATTTCCGGTCGATATAGTTCGTTTGTAGTTCTTGAAGCTGTCCATGGTGCTGTGCGACCAGTCGCCGGTATAAGCTATCCCGTCGTCGGTATCGTCAAGACGGGTAACGTAGGCTTCGGCATTCCCGGCAGGTTCGACTCTGACGTTATCGAAACAGTTGTTGTAATAGCTGCTGTACAGCGCGGCGCGACCCGCGGGCTGCATTACATATCCCTCGGTATTCTCGTCAGCTTCCGTGACAAGTTCACCGTTCACATAGCCGCGTATGGTATTGTTCACGGCTTCTATTTTTATGCTGTTCCAGCCGTCTTTCAGCACGGCATTTCCCGTTGCAACAGGCTTTGCGCCTATCCGCAGCCGCCATTCTCCGGCTTCATTCAGCTGTAATCTCCAGCCGCTCGCGCCGCTGTCAGCAAGGTTATACCGCAGTCCTACCGCTGTGCTGTTCTTGTCAGGCTCCCCGCTGTCCGCAAACTTCACGTCCGCGCTCACGGAGTAGTTGAACCAACGGTCATCACCGAAATTAGTAACGGGTGAGGGAGTGCTGCCCCATTCCTCGGCATGGGTAGCTTCGGTTATCTTCTGCATCAGAACCTTGTTTCCGTCATCGTCTGTCACCACCTCGAAAGCTCCGCCCTCGTCCGTAGTATAGCGGGGAGCCCCTCCCCGTGCGGCAAGGTACTCATCGCTGTACTCAAAATCGTCGGTATAAGGCAGTTCAAGCAGGCTGCTCTCATATTCCCTGAACTCGCCGCGTTCGGTATCAAGCGTTGTCAGCGTTATCATCGAATAGGGCTGAACTGTGACTTTAAAACTGCCGTTTGCGGGAGTTATCGTTTCGCGCAGTCTGAAATAATTCTCGTTCCATGCGCCGCCGGAGGGTCCTCTCGTTTCCCATACATTCACGGGAACTGCGGCTTTCTCCGTTCCGGTCACATTAAATGTGTATGTTATGGGACTGTCGGTAGTGTTTGTGATGACCGTGCTGTAGTCTCCGGTTTTCGGGTCGGCGCAGGTCATATAGCTGTATGTGGAATCCACCACTGCGTGACCGTCCCCGCCTGCTTTTCCGTCTGCCGCGCAAGCGCTGTCAACGAACGCCCAGCCGGGTCTTATAAAGCGTGAAAAGTGCAGCGCCATATAGAAACCGCTGTCGAGCAGGTAATACCCGCTCCAGGGTTCGTCCGCAAGGATAAGCTGTTTCTGCGAGTATGTCGCGCCGCTGTAATATGAAGCTACAGCCGGCTGAAATTCGTAAAGCGTCATACCGCCGCCGGGATACATTGTGATGATGCGGTTCGCAATATCGAGCAGACCGTTTATGTCGCCCATTCCGGAGCCGTTACCGTCATATCGGTATGTTCCCTGCGCGTAGCTCATAGGCGAGCTTGCTTCGGAGAACCAGACTTCCTTTCCGTATTCCTGCTGCAATTTCCTTGTATTCTCGTCAGACCACGATGTGTAGTGGCTTCCCACAACATCTACCGCGTCCCGCAGCTGTTCATTTTCGAGCATAGCCTTTGATATGCCCCATGTGCAGACCGCCTCGCCGTCAACTATCTTTATTTTCGAGAAGTCGTAGGGCATACCGCTGTCACTTTTGAGATGCTCGGAAAGATATATCGTCCAGTCGGGGTCATTTGCGCGCTCGTTTCGTGTAGCACTCACATAGTCGAACTGCAAGCCGTAAGTCTCGTAAGCCGAGATCAGGGTCTCGCGGTACCATTTGTAACGTGCGGCATAAACGTCCTCCGAATCCGTCACCCAGCGCGGCTCGCTCCACCAGAGCATATCGAGCGTGATGTCCGGGTCGAGCATCTTCGCGTCGGCTGCAAGCTGAAAACCCGCGCCGCGTGTCACATCGGCTTTCTCGTCTGCGGAACGCATAGTCGCAGGCTCCGTGCCGGAGGAGGAGTTTATGTCCGCTCCCATTTCCACCTTTATGTGCGAGATGTTCAGTCCGTCTTCCCCGAAAAGGTAATTCAGTATCTCGTCGTATCTTTCCGGCTGCTCATACTTGTAATCGAGCAGCAGCCGTGAAGAATTGTTCGCGCTTATCAGCCCGAAGCCCTTGTACAGTGTGTTTTCCGCAAGTGACGCGGTGGTCATGTCGATATTTACCGTCATATTCTTTTCCTCCGCCGAGGCAGTGACCGGCATTGCAAGTGATGATAATGCCAGCGCCGATGCCGCCAGAAACGATGCTGCTTTTCCGAGCGATCCCATATAATATCCTTTCGCATAAGACCGTTGTTTTAGCGCAGAGTGCGCTCTGCCTTTCACCTACATTTTACTCTGTTTAACGGCATAGGTCAAGGATAAATATTTAGCGCAGTATGAATATTTTAGCGCGAAGCCTTCCTGTATTCCGAGGGGGAGAATCCCTCATATTTCCGGAATACAGATGTGAAATAGCTTCTGTCGGTGAACCCCACAGCTCCTGCTACCTCCGAAACAGGCAGATCGGTGTCTCTGAGCAGGGTCTTTGCTTCCGCAATACGCTTCTTTGTCAGAAATTCTATAGGCGTCATGCCTGTATCACGCTTGAATATACGGCAGAAATGCTGTTCGGAAAGTCCTGCTGCCGCGGCTATCTCCGAAAGCGAAAGATCGTGGGGGAATCCGTTTTCCATAAAGGAAGTCGCCCTTACGATGTGATCGTTCACGGTTTCCTGTCTGCTGTGCATAAGTCTGTTTGCCGTGAGGATATATGAATACAGCAGTTCCGAGCATTTTTCGGCTTTGCTGTATTCTCCCGCCAGCATAAACATCGCGGAAAATATAGATGAAAGCTCGTCGGTGTTCACAGGCTTTGAGCTTTCTATTCCCTCAAACCCTATCTTCCGCATTATCTGCGAAAGTGAATCGCCTCTGAACACCACCCACGAAGTCTGCCAGTTCCCGTTTTCCGGGTAGTATTCATGCGGAACGGCAGGCGGGATAAATGTGCATACGCCCACTGTCTGCGGATATATCTTGCCGTCTGCGATGAGTACGCCGCTGCCGCCTGTAGTAAACATTATCTGATGAGATGTAAGCCCCTCGGTGCGTATAATATGATACTCCGGGTCGGTGGTGCCTATACCGGTCAGGTAGAACGGCAGATTGATTTCCGTACCGAGTACGGGATAAACAGAACGGGTCATAACGGTACCTCCGCCATTTTTCGGCATTTGACAAAACCCGCAGCAGTAAAAGACTGCGAATGATTGCTGCAAAAAGATATGCATAAAAACATTCATTATTATGATATAACGGATCCGATGAAATGTCAAGGAGAAATATCGGAAAGCGGATAAGGCGTTCTGATGGATCTTGTCGTTTTGCATCAGATCGACGAAATGATGTCAATTTTTATTAGTGCATCTAAGCCAAAAGCCGCCCGTTACTGAATAGTAACAGACGGCGAAACAGATATCACGTTTTCCTGATTTAGTAGATGTATTAATGGTTGCATTTATCCGTTCTATTTCTTCATTGCTATATACAGAAGGTAGTGGTTGCTTGACCTGTATCCTATTAAAATTCTCTGATTATCCGTCTGACGGAGCCTGCATTTTCAACTTTTTTGGTGCATTTTCGGCTGCAAATGTGCAGTTATAACTGCAGCGTAAATAAGATGAAAAAGCCCGATATGACCGCAGATGCGATCATATCGGGCTTTTCTTGTGTGGGGTGGGAAGTGGGATTCGAACCCACGATCTTCAGTGCCACAAACTGACGCGTTAGACCAGCTACGCTATACCCACCATATAACTCAACTGCCGATATAATATTTTATCACACATTTTCTGAAATGTCAATACCTAATTGACAAAAATTTCAAAATTTATTATTATTACTTCGGCGATTTAATAATCGGCTGATACATTACGTTCTTTTCCCGCCGCCGGCGAGGGAAAAAACAAGAATCAAACAATTTAAGGAACCGCTGATTAAATCGCTTTTACCCAAAAATCGACACCGTGAAAGGCGTATAATATCAACATTGATATTTCTGATGTCGATTTAATCAGCGGTTCCTTAATTACCGCATTAATAAATCAGCTTTCCTGTAATACTGCACAATTATACAGCAAAAAGCGCCGCAATATTTGTACACATAGTACCTTGCAAAACAATGTACTATGTGGTATAATCTAAACATACAAGATACCTTGCAGCACAAAGTACCTTGTAAATAAAAGCAAGGAGAAAAACAATGCAGTCACAGCTAAAACGTGGTACGCTTGAGCTATGTGTGCTCTCGATACTATGTCGGGGCGACAGATACGGATATGAGCTCGTAAACATCATTTCAAGCTGTATGCACATAACCGAGGGGACGATATATCCGCTTATGAAACGGCTGAAAGATGCCGGGAGCATAGATTCCTACATCGTCGAGTCGCAGGAGGGTCCCCCGCGAAAATACTACCGTATAACCGATGACGGACGTGTGATACAGAAGGAACAGGAGACTGAATGGCGAAGCTTTTCTGTCGCTATCAACAAGCTTCTTGACGGGGAGGAAAAACAATGATCTGCAGCAGCAAGACCGAATTTCTTACGAGCCTGCGGGTGGCTCTCGAACGTAATAACGTGACCGATACCCGCGATATACTCACCGACTTCCGCCAGCACTTTGAGGACGGCGCGGCAGCAGGTGAGACAGAAGCCGAGGTTTGCGAAAAACTCGGTGACATTGAAGAAATAATCAAACAGTACGTTTCCGAAACCGACACTGCCGAAACACCGAAATCTGCTCCGGCACCGGACGCGGGAATGCCGGACACGAGCGGATTCGGTGCAGACAGCTTCGGAAATCCCGCTCCTCCGCCCTACAGTCAGCCGCGATACGCCGAGCCGGCTCGCTTTCAGCCCAGCGCCGGAAAAATCGTAGGAATACTGTGTCTCGATGTGTTTATCTATTCGTGGGCGCTGCCAACGCTCGCAGGGCTTATAGTCGCTCTGATAAGCATAGCAATTTCATTTTCGCTGTCAGGTATGGTCGTGTTCATTGCAAGCATTTTCACTTTCTTCACAGACCTCGGCGGCATCATAGTGACCGGTCTCGCACCCCTGAGTCTGCTGTTTTTCGGACTTATGACAATATCTCTCGGCGGTATGCTTGTGATAGCGTCGATCGGTTCGGTCAAGGGGCTTATAAACATTTTTATAGCGATCGTGAACAGTCATGCAAAGGTATTCGCGGGTCATAAGATCTGGAACAAGATAGGCAGAAAAAAGGAGGCGTATGACAGATGAGCAGAATGGGCAAATGGCTGCTTATATTCGGCATCTTAGCTATTGTAAGCGCAATAGCATTCGGTTTCTCGGTAGCAGCGTTCGGAGTTACTAACGGTGATTACGGCATAAGCATTATGGGGATTGATCTCCCCGTGATCGACGGACTTAAAATCAAAATCGGAGGAAACAGTATGGGTAAAGCGGAAATACTTTTCAGAAACAACGGCACAAACTACACTTACGAATTCGAGAAAGACAAGGAATATTCCACAGACTTTGACGCGGCAGGGCTTTCAGACGTAAAACTTGGACTCGCAAGCTGCAAGGCAGATGTGGTATGCTCCGACACTGACCGTATCAGGATAGTTTACAAAACAGGCAGCAAACCGGTAAACTTCACTGCGGAGCTTAAAGACGGCGTTCTGGAGATCAACGAAAACATAACGATCAGTTTGTTTTCTTTCGGCAGCTACAAGAACTCCGAACTGAAAGTCGAGATCCCGTCAGAACTCTACAATTCTTTCGGCATAGATCTCGCGTCCGGCAGTCTGACATCCGATAATTTGATGTGCGACAGCTTCGACGGCAACCTCGCAAGCGGTTCCTTCGATCTTAAAATGCACGCCGACAGAATAAAGCTGAATGTAGCGTCCGGAAAGGCTTCTGTGTCCAATATCACCGATGAGAGCGCAGACGACATCGACATAAACGTTGCTTCCGGCAGCGTTGAACTGAACGGTTTCGGCGCAGATGACACAAAGGCTGCTCTCGCAAGCGGAAACGTTACGCTGAACGGCATTTCCGGCAGAGTCAACGGCGAGCTTATGTCCGGCACTCTGACGCTTGTGTACTCTGAGTGGAACGATGATCTCAGTATCAAGCTTGCAAGCGGAAAGGCTGATGTCACACTCCCGGCAGGTTCCGGAGCAAATGTTGAATACAAGCATCTTTCCGGCAAGACAGATGTATCGCTTGACGGCAGCAGTGTTACCCTCACCAAGACATCTCACGCAGATGTCGGCGGTGAAAACAAACAAAGAGTTGACATCGAAACAGCAAGCGGAACAGTGCGTCTGCACAACTGAAACACCGAAACAGTGTGATCCGCACTTGACAAAACCAAAGAATACTTTTATAATAGTATCAGGCGTAACGGCAGGAAACTCCGGAATGCCTGATACTGTTTTTATGAACGGAGAATGTAAAATGAGAACTGTCAGAAAAATAACCGCGCTTTTCACCGTACTTACACTGACCGTGGCAGCCCTGTTCTGCTTCGCGGCAACGGCTTGCGCAGATGACTTCGACGCTGCGCGAGGCGGCTACAACGATGACGGAAACTATGAGCTTACATTCCCTACCGTCACCGAATACGACCTGAGATATATGGAGGGTGAACTGAGGAAAGGTGATATCAAAGGTGTCTGCACTCTTACGCTGTTCACTGACGGAAACAATTTCAGCAGCAACGAATGCTGCGGATTCCTCATAATTTACGGTATTGAGGGTGATGTTTTCATTCCGGTCACGGTTTCACAATCTATCATTACCGTCTATGCCGATAACATGGCATTCAAGGCAAACAGCGAAAAAATATTCACAACAATGGAAACCACAAAAACGAGCAGCGGCAAATACGGTGCAAGAATAGTAATAGACGGCGAAGCGGCGGAAGACAGTAAGTTCTTCGGGCTGCTCAAAAACAAGAAAAACGCATATACCGCGCTGTTCGTATATGACGGAGAAAAATTCTACGCAATGTACAGTGAAGAGCCCTCCTTCGGATATGTGACCTCATATATATCCTTTGAAAAGCACGGGACAGGCGCAGAGCCGGCAAAACAGATAAGCATAGGTAATATGAGTTTCAGTCCCATATCCGACAGATACTACACCGGAAATGCCATAACTCCCTCGATAACGGTGAAATCCGGCAGCAAGACGCTCAAAGAAAACACCGATTATACCGTTTCCTACTCGAACAATAAGGATATCGGCACTGCCACGGTTAAGATAACGGGCATAAACGCTTATTTCAGCTCAAAGAGCATAACGTTCAGGATCCTCCCGAAAAAGACGGCTCTCACGGCGAAGAAGTCGAACGGCAAGTACAAGCTTTCGTGGAAAGCCGCAGCCGGCATCGACAAGTACCAGATACAGTACTCCGACGACGGCGGCAAGACCTACAAGACCGCCGGAAGAGTCTCCGCAGGCAAGACAAGCACAACCCTCAAGCTCGATGCAAGCAAGAACTATACTTTCAGAATACGGTCGTACAAGACCGTTGACGGCAAGAACTACTACAGCGCATGGTCAAAGGCGGTCAGCGCGAAGTGAACGATGCTCCCCGCAAGGGGAGCCTTTTTTTGTCAATTCTGAAATATTCTTTTAAAAATCCTGCTGTTTGCGTCGGATTTTCGGAGAAAAATATCAAATTTACAACTTTTTCTGATTTTTTATTGAAAACCTATTGCAAAATTCCTGCAAATGTGTTATGATATATCTCGTAAGTTTAAAGCGGAAGAAAATTCCGCGTTTCAGCCAACTATATCAAAAGCAGGAGGACACTAAAATGGCACTTAAAAATCAGTATCTTGTTGAGCTTCTCGAACGCGTTAAGAAAAGAAACGCAAACGAGCCTGAATTCATTCAGACCGTAACAGAGGTCTTCGAGTCTATCGAGCCCGTTATCGAAAAGAGACAGGATCTCGTTGACGCAGGCGTTCTCGAGCGCATCGTAGAGCCCGAGAGACAGATCATGTTCCGCGTTCCGTGGGTAGATGACAACGGCAAGGTTCAGGTGAACCGCGGCTACAGAGTACAGTTCAACTCCGCTATCGGTCCGTACAAGGGCGGTCTCCGTTTCGCTCCCAACGTATATATCGGTATCATCAAGTTCTTAGGCTTCGAGCAGATCTTCAAGAACAGCCTCACTTCCCTGCCTATGGGCGGCGGCAAGGGCGGTTCCGACTTCGACCCCCAGGGCAAGTCTGATGCAGAAGTTATGCGTTTCTGCCAGAGCTTCATGAGCGAGCTTTACAGACATATCGGTCCGAACCTCGACGTTCCCGCAGGTGACATCGGCGTAGGCGGACGTGAGATAGGCTACCTCTTCGGTCAGTACAAGAGACTCAAGAACGAGTTCTCCGGCGTTCTCACAGGTAAGGGCATCCAGTACGGCGGCTCCCTCATCAGACCTGAGGCTACAGGTTTCGGCGCTACCTACTATGCTGTTGAGATGTTAAAGCACTTCGGTGACGATATCAAGGGCAAGACAGTTGCTATCTCCGGTTTCGGTAACGTTGCCTGGGGCGTTGCACTCAAGGTTACAGAACTCGGCGGCAAGGTAGTTACTATCTCCGGTCCCGACGGTTACATCTACGACAAGGACGGCATCAACACTCCCGAAAAGATCGCTTATATGCTTGAAATGCGCGCTTCCTGCCGCAACAGAGCGCAGGATTACGCTGACAAGTTCGGTGCTGAGTTCCACGCAGGCGAGAAGCCGTGGGGCGTTAAGGTTGACATCGTTATGCCCTGCGCTACACAGAACGAAGTCAACATCGAAGAGGCTAAGAAGATCGTTGCAAACGGCGTGAAGTACTATGTTGAGGTTTCCAATATGCCTACAACAAACGAAGCTATCGCTTACCTCAAGGAGAACAAGGTGATAGTTGCTCCCTCCAAGGCTGTAAACGCAGGCGGAGTTGCAGTTTCCGGTCTCGAAATGTCCCAGAACTCCATGCGTTACAACTGGACAGCAGAGGAAGTTGACGAGAAGCTCAAGAACATCATGAAGAACATCTTCAAGGCTTCCGTTGACGCGGCTCATGAGTACGGTCTCGGCGATGACCTCGTAGCAGGCGCCAACATCGCAGGCTTCCTGAAAGTTGCAGAGGCTATGAAAGCTCAGGGCGTGGTTTAATTACCGCTTATACAGCAAACACAGAACGGCAGTCCGCTGAGGACTGCCGTTCTTTTGTACAAAATCGCTCTTGACACATAAGGCATAATACTTTATAATGATTATATCTGATAAAGAAAGGATCAAACGCCATGTTATTCAATCTACTTGCGGCTGCGGAAACAGCCGCTCCGATCGAAGAGGAAATAAAAGAGGTCATCAGCGATACTCTCGGTAACGAGCTTGTTGACAATGTCAGCGGTCTCAATAAGTTTCTTGCTGATATATGGGAAGGATTCCTCAATAAGCTCCCGACTATCATCTTTGCGATAATCCTGCTGATCGCCGGCATCTTCCTGTCGAAGCTGGTTGTGAAACTAATGGGAAAGGCTATGGATCGCTCCAAGCTTGATCTTACGATCAATCACTTTGTCAGGTCAATGGTGAAGATCATACTGTATGTCGTGCTGGTGACGGTGATACTGACGCTTCTCGGCGTTCCGACCACATCTATTATCACCGTTATAGGTACTGCGGGAGTTGCTATTGGTCTTGCTCTTAAGAACAGCCTGTCTAATATCGCGGGAGGCTTTCTGATACTGATTGCAAAGCCGTTCAGAGTCGGCAGTTACATCTCGGTCTGCGGAGTCGAGGGAAATGTAGAGAGTATAAACATACTGTACACCAAGCTGAAAACGCTTGACAACAAGGCGATATACATACCGAACGGCAGCGCCGCAAACGCCGTGCTGATTAATGTGACCGAAGCCGATCTGCGCCGTGTTGACAATGTATTCTCGATCTCCTATGACGACGACTACAAGAAAGCAGTCGAGGCTATCCACAAAGCGCTTGCGAAATGCCCGAAGATACTCACCGACGGCACACACAGCAATTTCGTCCGCATGAGCGCACACAGCGCAAGCAGCATAGATATTACCGTCCGCGCATGGTGCAAAACCGCGGATTACTGGGACGTATATTTCGATATGATCGAGCTTGTACGCGCTCAGTTCATTGAAGAGAACATAGAGATACCCTATCAGCAGATAGACGTTCACATGAAGAACGCATAAGGGAGGAGACAAAAGATGTTTTCTACGAAATGTGGGAAAGAAACGGAAAACGGTACTCTGTTCTGCCCGAATTGCGGAGAGCGCCTGCTGGATACGGCATACACGCAGGGTCAGTCAGCCCCGTACAGCGGCGGCTACAGCTTTCCGCAGCAGCCGGAGTATGAAAGCCCGGCGCTTGCGATCTGCGCGTTGGTGTTCACATTCATATTCCCGCTTGTGGGACTTATCCTCGGCATTGTCGGATTGAAGAAATATAAGGTGCGGAACCGTGGAATGTGCATAGCTTCCGTTGTTGTCTCGGCAGTGTTTCTGCTGATTTACCTCGCGTTTGCCGCGATCCTCATACCCTCTATGCAAAGCTATATCCAAAGGAGCAAACAGGCAAGAGCTGATATGAATGCCGCCGCGTTCACAGAGCAGACGAGACTTCCAATGACGGAGGGTGTGGAATACCCGGAGCCGGACGAGAACGGGCTGTTCTCTGTCCCCGATCAATGGCTCAAAGGCAAGAATCCATCGGGACTTATCATCGGTTATTCCCCGGCATTATAAGCAAACACGCAGCTTTCTTCTATGAAAGCTGCGTCTGTCTGTCGAAAAAGGAACTTTTTCGACAGACGTCCTACGCGGACAGCGCCAGCCTACGCGGCTGGACCGCGGCAGGGCGGACCCTGCACCCATGCCGTTTCACGGAGATTCGAGCATCTGCGGAAAGATAATAGTCCTATACTAAATCGGAAGTGAAAAACTCAACAGGCGCGTAGTCGTCGGTGAACACTATATCGTCTTCGAGTATCCGGTAATCGTATGAATCGAAGCCGAAGTCTGTGTCGGAAGCTATCAGTATCCAGTTATCACTGGCATTGTCAGGCTCGGCGTTAATAAGCCAGACAAATCTGAAAACCGACAGCAGCGTTTTGATCTCCGAACGCAGAAACAGGGATCTGTAACCGCTGAAATTACCGATAACATTAGAAGCGTAGATGCCGTCGGGTTCAAGGCTGTTCTGTATAATAAGGGCGGTTTCGCGCGTTGACATGGAACGTGCAGGCGTATGTCCGCTGAATGCGTCGTTGAATATCACATCATACTTTTTATCGGAATTTGCGAGGAACAGTCTGCCGTCATCGGTGTACAGACCGAGTCTGTCAGTCCCGTATTCGTCTATGAAATCCTGAAGATAGAAATATTTCTTTGCCGCTTCGGTAACGCCGCCGTCGATCTCGATAACGTCCATCGTCTTTTCGGGATAATGACTGATTATGTACCTCGGATAACTGTATCCTGCACCGCCTATCATGCAGAGCGTGTCTGCATGATCCTTTTTTTCGAGTACGGTGTTGTAGGCTTTTGTGTATGAGAAAACCAGCTCGTCACGTTTTGCGGGATCCCGGAACGCAGCAGATGAAAAGCCGCCGGAAAGACTGAACATACGGACTTTTTCCGTGCTGTCCTCTTCAGCTAGTCGTAGTCATATATCCTGACATAGCTTTCGTCGGTATCAACGGTAATGATGCGTTCGTCCTCGGTATTGAAGTCGTACACATCGAAAAAACCGGGTACAGCAAATCCCGTCACAAGCAGATTCAGTGCCAGACCCGCTGCGATAAAGCCCCTGCTCTTTTCCGCAAACAGATAGGCAGCACCGAAAACAGCGAGACATACCGCCATTGAGAAAAGCAGGATATTGCAGCCGAAAGCCGGGATAAGCACAAGACCGCCCAGTAGTGTTCCGGCAAGACTTCCGGCAGTAATGACCGCATAGATGATACCGGACTTGTTTCCTATACTTGAAATATCGTCAAGCTTGGACTTGTTTATGACCGGACTCAGCATACCGATACTCGTGCAAGGGATCATCAGCAGAGCCACAACGAGAAACGCCGCATTGCGCTCTCTGTGTGAGAACATAGCGTCGAAAGAGCCGAGGATCGAAGTGTTTATGCACGCTATCACAAGCGTTGACAGACCCGACAGCGTAAGCAGTATGATCTTCAGCTTGTTCAGTTCAAATCTGTCCGACAGCAGACCGCCGAGATAGTTGCCGACGCCGTTCGCAAAAAGCATCATACTTATGATTATCGTCCAGACGATGTTTGACGAACCGAGGCTGGGCGAAAGGATCCTTGCAGCGACAAGTTCCATTATCATGGAGATCGCATTGGTAAAGAACAGCAGGATATACATTTCATATCTTGCCAGATTTTTTCTGAATTTGTACATATCTGACCCTCTTTCGGATTAATGGAACATTTTATTATACCATATAAAATAAAGAATTTCAATAGCAGAAAAGAAAAAAGAGAAAGTCGAATAGCTTTCGCGGCAGGGCGTTCCCCGCTTATACCATATCCAAATAGTATGTCATTGTTTGTATTCACTATCTGTGACAATGTATTGCGGAGCCATAAGTTTTTTCAACCTAAATACATAATAAAAGTTGACAAAACGGGAAAAGTATAGTATAATATATGGGAATATCCGAAGATTGCCAAAGGAGATAAGCAAATGGGGCTTTTCAGTAAGCTTTTCGGCACCTACTCCGAAAAGGAATTAAAGAGAATAGAAGGAACAAAGCAGGCTGTCCTTGACCGTGAGCCTATGTATCAGGCCATGACGGACAAGGAACTCAAAAATCAGACCAATGTGCTGAAAGAGCGTCTGGCTAAGGGCGAAACTCTTGACGACATTCTTCCAGACGCGTTCGCCGTGCTGCGTGAAGCTATGTACCGCGTTATCGGCATCAAGCCGTATCCCGTACAGGTTATCGGCGGTATCGTGCTGCATCAGGGACGTATCGCGGAAATGAAGACCGGTGAAGGTAAAACATACGTCGCTTCACTGCCGTCATACTTAAACGCTCTGACAGGCAAGGGCGTTCATGTCGTTACAGTCAACGATTACCTCGCAAAGCGTGACTCAGAGCTTATCGGACGCGTTCACCGCTTCCTCGGACTCACCGTAGGACTCATCGTACATGACCTCGACAACGAGCAGCGCCGCGCCGCTTATGCCTGCGATATAACATACGGAACAAACAACGAATACGGCTTTGACTATCTGCGTGACAATATGTGCATACGCAAGGAGGATAAGGTGCAGCGCGAAATGAACTTCGCGATCGTCGATGAAGTCGATTCTATCCTTATAGACGAAGCGAGGACCCCGCTTATCATCTCCGGACGCGGCGACAAGCCCACCGACCTGTACGAGAGAGCGGACAAGCTGGCACGCACCATGACTTCCTACAAGGTGGTCGAGGTGGATTCCAAGGAGGAACAGGACGATCTCACCGCCGACTACATCATTGATGAAAAGGCAAAGACCGCAACGCTGCTCCCCAACGGCGTAAAGAAAGCCGAGAAGTATTTCGGCATCGACAACCTCATGGATCCCGACAACCTCACCATACTGCACCATGTGAACCAGGCGATCAAGGCTCACGGCTGTATGCACCTTGACATCGAGTATGTTGTCAAGGACGGCGAGATCGTTATAGTCGATGAGTTCACCGGACGACTCATGTTCGGACGCCGCTTCAACGAGGGTCTGCACCAGGCTATCGAAGCAAAGGAGGGCGTTAAGGTAAAGCATGAGAGCAAGACCCTCGCAACTATCACATTCCAGAACTTCTTCCGTCTGTACAGCAAGCTTTCCGGTATGACCGGTACTGCTATGACCGAGGAGACCGAGTTCAGAGGCATATACAGTCTCGATGTTATCGAGATCCCCACCAACAAGCCTGTTATCCGTGTTGACAGACAGGATCAGGTATATAAGAACGAACACGGCAAGTTCGTTGCCGCTATCGAGCAGATAAAGGAGTGCCACGCAAAGGGGCAGCCTGTGCTGGTAGGTACTATCTCTATCGAGAAGTCCGAGGAGCTTTCAAAGATGCTCAAAAAGACCGGAATCAAGCACGAAGTCCTCAACGCGAAGAACCATGAGCGTGAAGCGGAGATCGTAGCACAGGCAGGCAAGAAAGGCGCCGTCACCATCGCTACCAACATGGCAGGACGCGGAACCGATATCATGCTCGGCGGTAACGCGGAGTACCTTGCAAAAGCCGATATGCGCAGGCAAGGTATCCCCGACGAGCTTATCAACGAAGCGACCGGCTTTGCCGAGACCGACAACGAGGAGATACTTGCCGCAAGAAAA
>JAGAWN010000037.1 GCA_017941355.1 Ruminiclostridium sp.
ACAGCAGCAAACTCGTAATAGAAAGCGTCGCAGATCAGGTACATCTTATCCACCGGTATTGTCTTAGCCGGATTTATCCCCAGAATGGTCTTGATCTCGTCAAACATCTTGAAGGTATGAGATTTCTTGCCTACAACATACGCAAATATCGGAGCAAGGGACGCTGTAAAGCCATCAGGTTTCATGCCGTCAAGCCAGCGAAGTCTGTCACCATCATACACACCTGTGCAGATACGGTTGTCAGACTCGCGCCTATATTCCGCATATCCGCTCTCACCGTTGTTGATGTTGGCTATGTACAGGCTCTTGTCTATCAGGAGCTTGTCAAACAAACGAGCGATACGGCTTATCTTAGCCTTTTCACGCTCCTTGCCTCTGGGTCTTGCGGCAGAGCTGTACTCTCCGGGTTCCGATGACATATTCAGGAATATCTCATCACAGCCGACAGTGCTTACACATTCGATCTTCGGGGTCTTCCTCGATAAAAACAGCAATTCAGATAAAGTCATTGCAATTCCTCCTTATACTTATCCCATTATTGCTTAAACTCCATTCGTCATAAATGGCTCTGTACTTATTATGATAACGGAGAGGGTCCGATTAGAAACTCTTGATTTTTCATAGAAGATGTGATATAATTTATAAGCGTTACTTAATTGGATTTATCAGAAGCCCTATCTATCTCTAAAGCAAATAGGAGATGAAATAAAAAGATGAGTATTTTATGTAAAGAATATGAATTAAGAACGGAAACGATAGAGAAAATACTGACGGAAACACAGAACTATTGTTCGCAGCTGAACATCGAGCGCCGACAGAGCCTGCGTGTCACATTGACTCTGGAAGAATTGCTGCTGGGACTGATGAACCATTATGGCGCAGAAAAAGCCATTGCCGTAGGATTCGGGAAATATAGAGGCAGACAGATCATCCGGCTTCAATACGAGGGTGAGCCCTTTGATCCCATTGAACAGGCTGAGGATGAATGGACTGGGAATATCATGGCTTCGCTGGGTCTTTCTCCAGTGTGGACTTACAGAAGAAAAACCAATACAGTCTCGATTACCATTGCAGATCGCCGACAAAAAGGAACGCTTTTCTATATTGCGGTCGCAGCTGCTCTTGGAACAGTTCTGGGTATATTGGGACATCATTTTCCCGAAGCTGTCTGGAGTTTTATTGATACAAATATTCTTTCTCCCGCAATGAGCGCATATATGGGCCTTCTCAATACCTTTTCCGGCATTATGATTGCTTTCACTATCTGTAGCGGTATTCTTGGCTTTGGCGATTCCGTCGTCCTTGTGAAAACAGGAAAAGGGATCATTGCCCGTTTTTCTTTACTAATGGTCTTTGTATCCATCTTTGGCATGAGCTTTATGCAGCCATTCGTAAAACTGAATTGGAGCGGAGAAGACGCAGGAAGTTCTCAAGCAGGTGCTTTGGCGGAAATGATCTTTGGTATTGTGCCTAAAAACCTGATAGAGCCTTTTTTAAGCGGTAACGCGATACAGATTATTGTTATCGCTCTGTGTATCGGCACGATGCTGCTGATCGTCGGAGAAAGGGCGCGGTATGTCAAGACTTTTGTTACTGAGGGAACTGAGGTACTGCAACGTCTGACATCTTCCGTTTGCAGCTTGATTCCCATATATGTTTTTATGGCACTTGCCCAGTTGATCGGTGCAAAGGACGGAACAGTACTGTTGTCGTTATGGAAGCCTCTTTGTCTGGCCTTTGCCGGTCAGAGCGTCCTGATGCTGATATTATTGCTTTGGACTGCCGCACAAATCAAGTGTTCTCCGATCTTGCTGCTGAAAAAAGTGCTGCCGCCGTTTCTTGTCGCATTTACAACAGCGTCGAGCATGTCTGCCTTTACATTAAGCATGGAAACAAGCGAGAAGGATATCGGGTTGGACAGTTCGTTCGTAAAATTCTGTTACCCCGTGTGTTCGGTAATGTTCATGCCCGCCACCGCCGTGTGTATGTCATCAGTGCTCTGTTGCTTCGCGGAAAGCTATGAGGTCGGAGTGAGTCTGACTTGGATGATAGCCGCCACAATAACTATATCGTTGCTTGCTATTGCGACACCGCCTATGCCCGGAGCTTGCGTCCTGATGTACTCTATTTTGTTTGCGCAGCTTGGCATACCATCTGAAGCTTTTCTTTTGGCAGTAGCGGCGAATCTGATTACTGATTTTTATGATACCGGGTATAACGTCATGGGTCTGTTGTTGGAAATGCCACGGGAAGGACACAGATTGGGATATCTGGATCGCTCTGTTCTTCTAAGTGACCCAAAACGATGACAGACAGCCAATTAGATTGAGGTAAAGGAACTAACGCATGGAAAAGAAACTGATTGAAATATTTAAGTGGTTGCACCGTCATCCTGAACTAGCCATGAAAGAGTACAATACGACGGAATATTTAAGAAAAGAACTTCTTGATGCCGGAGTACGCCTGCTTGACACAAAACTTGAAACTGGTTTGATTGCTGTTATCGGAAACGGTGAAGCTCCTGTGATCGCTCTTCGGGCTGATATAGATGCCCTGCCGATTCAGGAAAAGACATCCTTGTCTTATGTTTCCGAAACGCCTGGAGTCATGCACGCTTGTGGTCATGATTTTCACGCGACCTGTATGCTGGGTGCGGCAATGCTGCTGAAAAAACATGAAGAATCGCTGCATGGTACAGTTAAAGTGATCTTCCAGCCAGCTGAAGAGATTGACCGGGGCGCCAATTTAATGTTGGGAACCGGACTCCTGAATGATGTTCAGCTATTTCTCGCAGGACATACATATCCTTGGTATTCTGTCGGTACTATCGGGATACGGCAGGGTCCAGTAATGTCATCTGCGGATCGCTTTTCCGTATGTATCAAAGGAAAGGGCTGTCATGCAGCTAACCCTGATGTGGGCATTGACCCCATTCCCGCGCTTGGTGCGATTATTACAGCTTTTCAAACTGTTGTCAGCCGATGGGTCGATCCGTTTGATGGAGCGGTAGTCTCCATTACAAGAGTGGAAGCTGGAAATACATGGAATGTTATACCTGAAACCGCTTTCCTTGAAGGTACTGTTCGCGCCATGAAAGAGACAGTGCGTGAAAAAATCCGTCAAAGTCTCGAACAGTTGGCTAAGGCTACCTCCAAAGCTTTCGGCTGTGAAGCAGAATTCGAGTATGAGCAGGGCCCTTCCCCGTTACTCAACGATATCGGGGTCTGTGAGCGGGCATCTGTTGCAGCACGCGAATTGGGACTAAACGTCGAGATCAATCCACCATCAATGATCTCCGAGGATTTCAGCAGGTATTTAAAACTTGCTCCCGGCGCATTATTTCGAATAGGAACAGGCGGCGGTTTCGATAATCATCACCCGTTATTTACTGCTGATCCATCAGCTTTGTTGCAAACCGCAAGATTCTTTGCTGCATTGGCAGAAAAGGAGTTGGAACGGTTAAACTATTAGTTGAAGCCAGATACTGTACATTTATGACGGGTTTTGGAGTACATAATGTGACTTCACCAATAATTATTTATAAGGGGCGTAAGTAACCGTACTATGAAGTTGGAGATACAGATAACAGGTGGCGAGCCGACAGATGCGGAATTACAAGCATACATAGAGCGCGGGCGTGAAAGCAACCCGTGTCGGGAGCTTATCGGAATAAAGATCGCTTTTGACGTCGATTTCGCAGATATTGAATACACATACTCACCCATTCCCAATGAGCAAAGGGTATGTATCGGCGGTATGCTAGCAAAATTCAGATCTTTTAATTCCGCAAAGCAGGCAGAATACCTTGAAAGGACTTTTAATGACCTGTAATCCCTTAGAATATAGATAAAAAAGAACTGCATAGGCTCGTAATGAACCTATGCAGCTTTTTAATGTCTCTTATCTATCGTATCTCTCTTTGCGTCTTGCAATAATGCCTTTTGCCAGTGAAGCCACGAAGATGATTCCAGAAAGCACCGCCAGAGCAGCGAATCCCATCACATTGAGCTGAACGCCTGTGCTCGGGTTATCAGGTGTGTCCGGAGTGTCAGGGGTATCATCATCTGTGGTAGTAGTCGTTGTGGTTGTAGTTGTTGTGGTAGTGTCATCATCGTCCGGCGTATCATTCGTGGAAGTGCTTGTCGTTGTCGAAGATGTGACTATTTCTTCTGTCGTGTCATCGTCCGTATCGGTAGTAGTCGTTGTAGAACTCGTGACAACAGTGGTATCATCGGTTGAAGATGATGTAGTTGTAGATGAAGTCACGACAGTTTCATCAGTGGTTGTGGTCGTTGTTGTAGATGATGTCACAACTGTGTCGTCTGTAGTTGTCGTTGTGGTTGTTGATGACGATGAGGAAGTAATGCAGGTGATGATAGTCGTTGTAGGAGTAGTTGTTGTCTCCGTAGGCGGTGTGGTAGTTGTTATGGTAGTCGTGGATGTTGTAACAGTAGTCTCGGATTTCTTCAGGTTTTCGCACACGGGGAAAGTCGAAGAACGAGCTGTCTTGCCGGCAATACCGTACATTACCTTGCCCTCATCACTTACTTCTGCTACATAAACCGTGTCGGAGATAACATACTGTTCGGAAGGAGCGGATATTTCCTTGATGTAGTAGGTCTTACCTATCTCCGCATCAAACTTCACAACAGACTTGTTGTATGTGTCGGATGCAGCATTGTTATCGATCTTGGAAACATTCTGTCCGAGCTTTACTTTACATTCAGCGTCTTCATAAAGCCCGAATGTTGCTCCTTCAAGCGGATTCTTACCGTCGGTCTTGATTATCTTAGCGGTTCTGTTCTCGGTTCCTTTAGTGTTTACGCAAGTAGGAACTGTTGCGGAGAAGTCAGCGCCGGAGCCGAATACTCTGTATGTTGCCTTTCCTTCATCATCGATCTTGCACTCCCATACGGTCTTGTTAAGCACATACTCGCCGGAAGGCACCTCTGTCTCGCGCAGATAGTATGTCGTGCTTGCCGATAAGCCTTTGGAGAACTTGACCATAGCCTTATCTCCGACCATAGCGGTCTTATCGGACGCTACGAACTGCGTGCATCCACCGTCTGCGTAAAGTGCGAAGGTAGCGCCAAAAAGCGGTTTATTGGATTCATCCACCTTGTAAAGCTCAACTTCAGAATGAACAGTTACAGGTGTATTGTGGAACTTTACAGGAATAACCGCGTCCTTATAAAGCGCACCGACCTCTACGGGAGCCAGCTCAACATATCCCACGACCGGAACTTCAGTCACGGTATATGTGATTGCCGCTATTGCTGTTCCGTATTCTTCATATATCGGGAGATTGTCGAGTTGCGCCACGCCAGCATTATCGGTAGTCATAGTGTAGGTGTCGCCGTTGGAAGCAACTACCTTGAAGGTAAGCCCGTCTATCTTGCTATCTTCAGCTGTTTTTATGATCCTAATGGAGCCGGTATCATTGGTTTTGAGCTTATTCTTGAATTTGAGGGTCGTAATCTCGTTTTCCTCAAGCGTGGTCTCCTGTGCAGGGCAAGCAAAGTACTTAGTGCCTGTCTGCTTTTCGGTCACGGTGTAGGTTATAAGCTGTCCGTCCTCGTCATTCAGCGGAAGGTGTTTGAACTGTATCTTACCGCTGTCATCAGTAATACCGGAATACTTCTCTCCACCGCCGACTGCTTCAAAAACTAGTCCCTTGATCTCGTTATCTTCGGAATTCTTGATTATCTCAAGGTCTCCGTACTTCTGCTCAAAGTCTTTGGAGTTTACCCATGTAAGATCAAGGATATCACCCTTCTGCGAACCACCGGCGACATGGGAAGCAGCACCTATCATTTCCGTTATAAATGCCGGAGTATCGGTAAAGTGAATATGTGCATCGTCATCAACAGTGTAATCAAAACTTTCGGTTATCTGCTTGTAGCCTTCGGGAGCTTTTGTCTCAAAGATACGGTACGATCTGCCGCACTCGATCTCATCGAATGTAACGATACCGTCATCTCCGGTAGTGAGAGGCCCGGCAGCGACTTTGCCGTTGTCATAGTACAACGTGAATTCTGCTCCTTTGAGCTTATCTCCGGTCTTGGCATCTTTCTTTATAACCGATACCTTTGCCGATGTTGTGTCATGTTCATTGGGAACTATCGCGCTGTAAGCCTTATTCTCTTCGTCCGTCACTTCAAAGGTAATGCCCTCATCTACAGCCTTATAGCCTGTGGGAGCCTTTATTTCCTTTGCTATATAGCTTCCAGGTTCGAGATTCTCCCATACTGCCTTGCCGTCCTTACCGGTAGTCGCATCGCTAATGTGAGTTTCCTCGCCGTCCTTGACGAGATATAAGCCGAAAACTGCTCCGGAAAGCGGATATAAGTCGCAGTTCGTCTTGTAGATTGTGATCGAGCGCCCCTCATGCTTCGGCACATTCGTGACTGTTATCTCAATCACTGTATCGGCTCCGGAAGCAGCATCTATTGTCCATGTGCGGTCTGCTTCGTTTTCGGGGAGGTCATAGCCGGTGGCAGCGGATACTTCCACAAGCCTATAACTCGTGAGTTCCAGCCCGGTAAATTCCGCAATACCGTCCTTATCGGTCATCTTGGTATCAACGAGCTTACCGCTGCCGTCGTAAAGATCGAATACCGCGCCCGCAAGTACCGCATTGGTCTCATTATCCGTCTTCATGACTTTAAGGGTCCTGCCGGTTGTGTTGATCCAGTCTTTGCCGATCTCGTAGTTCTGAGCCGCGTCTGCCTCTGTAATCGTAAAGTAATAAGGCTCAACTGTTCTTGCGTAACCGTTGGGAGCCAGAACCTCTACAACTGCGTATTCTTTATTGATGCCGAGATCATCGAATATTGCGACACCGTTGCTGTCGGACATAGCAGCATTTTTTATCTGAGCCGCTTCGCCGCGTTCACGGTAGTCATCAGCACCGTAAAGGTTGAAGCAAGCGCCGGAGAGTTTCTCGCCGGAATCGTTCTTCTTGACTATTGTGAGCTTTCCGGACTTGTATTTGTTCTCGATCTCGCCATAATTATATCTATTCGCTTCAGCCAGCTCTGCAAGTATGATGTTGTCAATGGCTTTCGGAGTATGATAGCGGTCGGGTGTGTTTATCTCGTAAGCGGTGTATATGATATTTGCATCGTTCTTGTCATATACGGGAAGATCCTCAAACATTACAAGTCCGTTGGCATCGGAGACTGCTTCCTGATAAGTACCGTCAGACCCGCTGATAGCAAAGCGCAGTCCTTCTACCGCAAAGTCTTCTGCCCATTTCTGGATTATATAGTATGACTTCTTGGTGATGTTATCGAACTGGACATAGGTTATAATGTCGTTCCCGTCCTCGGCAAGAACAACTTCCTGCGGATTCTGCGCTTCATAACGAAGCGGAACACGCTCTGTAACTGTATATACGATCTTTGCCGAACCGTCCGCGGTATATACCGGGAGATCGTCTATCTGTGCGTATCCAGTACTGTCGGTGGTCATCTCATAGTGAGAGCTGTCTGAACCTTCAACATCAAAGATAATGCCGCCTACATTGCCGTCATCAGCAGTCTTGACAACGCCGAGAGCCGAGGTGTTCATGAAGTTGAAGAACTCAAAGAGCATACCGTCCTCGCCGGCTGCACACGGAAACGCAGTCTGTGTCTGCGGGTCAAGAGGCTTATACTTGAGGTTTGTTGTCTCTGTTACAGTATATTCCAGAGGTGTTACGCCATCGACGGCAAAAGCGGGGAGTCCCGTAAAGCGCAGCTCGCCGTTTTCATCGGTTGTACCTGTCAAAGAAACAGAGCCGTCCGATGAAGTAACGGTGAACTCGTGTCCCGCGAGCTGTCCGTCCTCGGAATCCTTGCGGATAGTTACATTCGTGTATGTTGATACGAAATAGTTGCAGAGTATCTGGCAAGCCGCTGTATCGCTTATCTTCTCCAGTTTCTCGTCTATTGAGAGCGTATCGGGGAGATTGAGCGACGGAACCTGCATAAGAGCGGACATTTCGGAGGTGTATATGTCCTCATCATGTATCATATATACCGCACGAAGCTCTGTACGATCCTCGTCGATATAGTATGTACCTGCCGGGAGCTTGTCCACCACACATCTGCCGTTTGCATCCAACTGGAGAGCATATTCCTCGGCAACAGCGCCGTTTTCGATATAATCGGGGTCGGAGCACTCGTATACACCGTTGCTGCCGGTCACGGGAACAACATTGCCATCGGCATCGGTTATGTTGAAGCGGAGTCCGGCTATTGCTGCTGTACGAAGAGCAGCTTCATCGCCTTCATAGTCTGCATTGACCTCGATGCCGCCCTCTGTATAGAACTTTTTGTCGAACATAAGGAGTCCGAGACCTGTTCCGGTGTTGTCGAAAACATACTCGTCATCGTTGGTCTTGATGTTTTCGAGAGCTATTACCTGACCTACTTTACCCTTCCAAGCCGCGTTAGCTGCTGTTTCAACGATAAAGTATCTGTCATCAGCAGGAAGATTCTCAATTTTTATAGTTCCGTCTGCGCGGAGTTTGAGCTGCGTAGCCTCTGAACTCCTTGTGGCAGTTGTTCCGTTAAAAGAGTATATGGATTTATTTTCGTCATAATCGAAATTCAGATACTCTTCCAAAAGGCTGTCAACATCGCGTCCTTCTTCATTGAGCCCTTTTCCTATCACAAATGAAAACTCTGAGAGATTTACACTGACATCGCCTGCATCTGCCGAATTGAAGGTTTTCCTCAGATAGACTTCAATTGGAGGCAAAATAGGGTTGCCTTTAAGAGTGAGCTTAAACGAAGGTAAAGTCGGAACTATTATACCCTGCTGTGATGCCGCACCGCCCATCACTCCGATGAAATTGTATAAACCGCCTGCCGAATCAGCACCGATCGTAAGAGGAATATCTATTCCGTCAAGCGATTCTTTTGACTTTATGGTAAGGGTATCATTTTTGAATGTTACCTTAAAATCGCTCGCACTCATGCCTTTTTTCTTTAAGGCACTGCTGACATCTCCGGCAATTGACGGGAATACAGCTGAAATATATGACGGAAGTTTAAGTTTATACACCTTATAACCGTTCTCAGCAGTAATAGTATAGTTTTCGTTATTGCTCATATAATCATCAAGCTGAGAACTGTTAAAGAAGGATATGAGTTTATCATAGGTGTCGCTGCTTGTAAGCCCGGTGTTACCGCTCCTGACATTATCGGCTATCTTTGTATATACAGCTCTGACCTCACCTGCGTATTTGGTGGGAAGCTTGCTGACAAAGATATCAAGAGCCTTCGCTTCGGATGAAGTGTCATAGAACCAGCCGGTTACTATCATCCAGATACATATCTGTGTAGCAATACGGTGCGAAGTCGCAGAAGCGTATCCACCGCTTGCCAACGGGTAGACCAGCGGAGCCGCTGTAGATTCCATCCATTCATACTGACCTCCGTGGAGCGAATTGGTAGTCCATTTGAGATTTATTTCACCCTTATAGCCATAAGTCAGAGCAAGGCGAAGATCTCTGATCTTTTCGTCAGATAGATGAATACCGGCTGCCTCCGACAGATCATCGGTCATCTTTACTGAATAGCCTACGCTTGATGTAGCATATACTGAGGGCGATATTCCGTGATCAGGCGCAAGGCAGTAAGCTATCTGAGCGGTTGTAGTCGCACCTGCTGCGTTTGTAGTCGTGCTTTCTCCTTCTTTGATAAGGTCAAGACGTACAAAGTTGGCCGCACGTATCGTTCCTGTAGTGTCAGCCGCTAACCCGGACTGCACGAAGTCATAACCGGCATTAAAGTTATCACCTGAATCACCGTGCATAAACCCTACAACTACCTGTCTTGTTTCCCCCACATCGTAAGCCTCGATTGTCTTTCCTGCTGCAAATGCACTGAATGTTGAGGTCAGGGAAATAGTTCCTGCAAGTGCCGCTGCGAGGAAGCTTTTTACTGAATTTTTCATTACACCATTCCTTTCGGTTTCTTATTGTGACCATGCTTCACAGACTCCCGGTCATTTCATTCTCCTTTCAAGTTATTAAGTCCTGCATGGCGAACTCTGTTTTCCGGTTCATATATATTATGATTACGCAAGACGCCTTTTGAAACTATTTTTGAAATAGTTGTGTAGAAACGTGTTTTTGTTTCCAAAAATCAGGATTCGTAATCATAATATGTATAGAAGGTCCGTTATACGGAGAAAGGAAGATGTATATGAAAAACACAAAATTTATGCTGATAAGCTTATGTGTAAGTCTGCTGATGTCGGGCTGCAGCAGCGCTTATGATGATCCTGAGCCCGAGTATTTACCCACAACAGGCACTTCTGCCTTAACTTGTTCAACAGAAGAACCTGTTATTGCAATCTATGAGACAAAAACATCAGCGCTCAGTTCAATGACAACAGAGGAGGCGATTACAACTGAAGAGCCCAGACCGGAAACAACCTATAGTGAAACTACAGAAGCCCAAATAACAAATGAGCCATGGTATTGGTGCTGGACGGACTATATGGATATCGTTTTAGATATAGACGATATCCCTTCTGAGACTGTCGTGACTGCGGAATTGATGTCTCCTACCGAGAACTTTACAGCATCAACCACAGGAAGAACGACAGCCTCACCTCCTGAAACAGCGGTTTCTACTACTGTATCTCAAGAAACATCAGATACAACCACCAAGCCGCACTACACTGTTCCTGAAGAAGCGGAACCCACAGCATCTGCTACGGTTGATAGCTCTGATGTGTTTATTGATAACTACACAAGAAAGTACTATTATAATACACTTACCGAATCGCAAAAAAAGTATTACAGGTTTTGTTTTGACCAGAAGAGGTATCTTGTAAGCGCCAAAGAACCGAGCATTCCGGAAAGTGACAAGAAAATAGCACTGTTTGCTATGAACCGCGACAATCCTCACTTACAGCTTTATCCAACGCAATATATGATAGATAACGGTTTTACAAGCATGACTTCTCAAAAGCGCAGCAGGATACTGACTGTCGCCAACAATATTGCAAAAAATGCCCGTAAGTATGACCGTGATTTTGAAAAAGTCAAGTACATACATGACGAGCTGTGCGATCTGATCACGTTTGAATACAATTGTGAAATGATATCCGCCTTTCTTGACGGCAAATCAGACTGCAGCGGTTATGCTGACGCATTCTGCATGGTATGCCAACTTGCCGAAATAGATTGTATAGTTGTATATGGTACGGCCAATAACGGCAGAGACGCGGGTGAGCACGCATGGAACAAGGTCAAGATCAATAACTGCTGGTATAATGTAGATGTAAGTTGGGATGATGTCAAGCATGACAGATACACTTATTTCTTATGTTCTGACAAATCATTCAGTAGAAATCACACAATAGATATGCCTGTTTGTTTCCCTGTATCTAAAGAAGACTATCCCGTTGATTACCTTGGAAATGAAACAATATGACATATTGGCACACACATATTGTCCGGCTGCAGCAATGCAGTCGGATTTGTTTTCGTTAGGCGCTTGTCGTAATCATAATATATACAGCGGATAAAACTATAACCGAGAAAAGGAAGGAAAAAAGTATGAAAAAAGGTATAACAGCAGTACTATGTGCCGTGATCGTACTGGTCGGAGGATGTGATGCGCCCTCTGAACCCGGTAACGATCTGCGGATAACGGACGGAAGCAAGATGAAAAGTACGCAGGATATCGAAAATCTGGTATCGGAATACGTTTATCGTGTCTATGACATCGTTCCGGAAGCCTACACCGAGCGGTATATTGACGAAACGACCTCATACGAAGATATGATGGGCATGATATTTGCTCATTCCGTCTATTGCAGTATTGAGGCGGTCATTGTAAGCAATATCGAGTTTGAAAATGCTTCAGCCGCAAACGCGGTGGCTATAATGACTGCACAGTATTCCAGCGACAGTATCGAAGGCGGTAATTACTATATCCCGATGCGGGTTGACTGTGTTTATATCGATGATGAATGGAAGGTCTCCTCATCGGAATGGCTTTGTTTTGCGCCAACTGATGAATATATCCTTCGTAAAAATGATTCTTCGGGATACTACGAGCTTTATCCGATAGAAGGCGGTGATAACAGTATCAATTAGCTTATTATCCAATAAAAAGAAAGGCGATGATGTATATTGAAAAAGAAAATCATTATTTCGATCATATTGGCAGCTATGCTCTGCAATATGACCGTGCCGGTCTATGCTGACAGCTCCGGGAACTTCTCATCCGGAAATCTTCTGAATGCCGGCACACAAATGGCGGATGTCAGCGACCGCGCCATTACGATCACAAACGAGGGGATAGGAAAAGCCAGAGATGCCCGAACAACTATCAATTCCAATCTTGAGTCCGGTGGCTCAGATATAGGGGATCCTATCTCGGCTCCAACAAGGGTCAAAACCTTCTCATTAGAGAAGAATGTACGCAGTATGATCGGCGATGATATCTACCGCAGCACCGGACAGGCATTCTATGACATCGGTTCCGGGCGTGGAGTAAGCTATGTTAAACTGACGGACACCAGTATGGGCAGCTTGCTGCCGTTCATTCCTGTATCCGCCTCCATACCGCGTTACACAGAGCTGAAACAGGGCTATGATACTTCTCCGACCCTGAATAACCTTATGCAGCTTTATCACGCAAGCCCGACCGGTAATAACTATACGATGTATGTTCCCGCCAATGACGCTGAAAGGCTGGCGATTGCGGGAAACACTATCCGTATATGGACGGGCTATTCCCCTGCCGTAGAAAGCGAGGAAGAACGCCTTCGTCCAATCGTTCAGGATGAGTCAAGCCTTACCTCTGAAGGACAGGATATGTATAAGAACCGCGGAGAATACGATACCACACCATATCCTAATGTATTTGGTGTAAGTGACAGCTCTGTAATAGAAGATTCATATATCCTTATCCGTAAGCTGCTTGATGTGGATAACAACAATTCTGACGGACTTCCTTCGGCAAGAGAGATGTCGGATATTACTACCTGTGAGAATTCAGGAGCACTTCGCAATGCCAAAATACAAGCAAGAAATATCAAGAGCACATACGAAAGAGAACGGGAGGTCTTCACTGATGGGAAGGTCACTGATAATATAAGCAGATTTATTAATGCATCGGGGCGTCCAAACAGCAGAGAGGCACAGTATGGCTATTACAGTAACGGCAGACGGACAGGAACCAATTGGGCAAAATTTAACCGTGATCTCGCAAGCTGGATGGAATCGGTAATAAACTCTCTTGATTATCCGCCGGATTACAGCATTTCAATCCCCACTCCAAATTCATCTTCGTCATATTCCTCAACTATAGATTCGTATAGAATGGAACTGGTTGGAAAAATGCGGGAAGATGACGGTTCATTCCAGAGAGATGCCAGAGAAGAGTATAACAATACTAACGCCTCACAGTATCAGCTGTATCTTAATGCCATAGATATGTTCGACACTGGTAACGGAGCTCTGGAGTTTGACTCAAACAAGCCCTGCGACACAGATATTGAAACAGATAACTTTTCAACTGAGGACGATACCGATGCCTTACTTTGGTATTTATGGCTCACCTATGGCTGGACAGATATTTCTTCCGGCGTAAAAGTCAGGACTGTAACAGACTTTATCGGGGACAGGAGCATATCTGAACCGATCCTTGCTTTCCGAACATGGCTCATCCGTAAGGGAATATACCTAAACGACTCATGGAGCGGAGGCAATGGATATACGCTCAATCAGGAAATATGGAACGACGGCGAGCTGCTCACTTACTGGGTCAAAGTTTATTCCGGCGGATACGGAGACTGCGTTGACAGCTGCATATCTCCGTATGAACGCAAATACCCGGATGAGTACAGAGATATTACAGGAAGAACCGGGAATGATATGAACGATGACCTTTATCCATACCTTGAAGGATATACAAATGCGTCATATATCCCTTATAAATCTACAAAAGTTGAAGATTATTCGATTTTTGACAACTCAATTACACTTTTAGGAAAGCTCGGTCTTGACGGCGGACAGAACATCCCTGCGGATAAATGGCTTGATCTCGGTTTTTATACTGATATTGAGGTTGTCAAGTACAGCAACGATAAACTTATAAAGAGCGGCGTTTACGACAGATATGAGTGGTATGTGTACTACAACCCGAACGGAAGTGACAGAAACGGTGCGGAAGTCGTCTTTCACGACTCATCGACCTCCCGTGACTGTCCCTATACCGCAATTGCGGAAGGATATTACTGGGTGGAATGCTACCAGTCCGGATACAGCACATACGAGGAAAAGTACACTTACAATAAAACGAACTTTCTTGTTGAAGAAACTACCGGAACCGTTCTGATGACTTCCTTTGTTCCTCAGATACAAACGCGCACCAACACCATTACCTTGCCGGAAAAGGTTCAGCTTCTCAGTGAAGAAGCCGGATATCTCAACAACAATTCTATGACATGGAGAGCTCAAAACGGCAGGATCATAGTTTCCTTCAATACTGAGCGTCGCTCGGATATGAGGTGATACAGGTGTATTACTTGCTAATCATACTTTCATCATTCGCAGCCGGCTTTATTACCGTATTCGGTATAAGTACAGTATATCTTAAATTGTCACACCGAAGCCGGACAAGAAAAGCCGATGTAGGTTGTGATCCTTATGTACCATTCTCAGACCCCGATTACACACATCAGAGATCTGTTGACGGGAGAAATGCTCTGGACGAATTCATTGTAAAATAAGAATAAGCGGCGAGACAATGCTCCCGCCGCTTTCCTTTCATGTTATATTATTCAGGACCATATATTCACGGATACGTTTTTTATGCCTTCGCAAAACCGTACGCTCGCTTTTTCCCGTAAGCTTTTCGATTTCAGACCACTGATATCCGTGGAAGTACCGCGAGACCATTATTTCTTTATCAAAGGTATCCGGAAGAGCTTCTATGTACTCGGCAAATGCCATCACCACTGTGTTTATCTGTGTAATTACTTCCAATTCAGCATCAAGCGAGCGCACAACTTCGGCATGGAACTGCAAACACTTTTGTCTGACTTCTTCTGATACAAATCTGCTTCCGGCTATTGCCGACACTTCCTTGTTTAATTGCTGCCCGAGATCAATGCATTTCGTCAACGATTTGATGCGTCTGGTCTGCATCGCATTGTAAAGATACAGCGCATATTCTTTTTCCGACATAGTTGTACATAGCCTCCTTTAAACATTCACCATTCGTCAGGAATGGAGCCGATTTCTTTAAGACTATTATACATATATTCACTGTCGATATAAGTCGCATTATGGGTATGGAGAAAATTTTATTGAGTTCAACGATATTATTCGACATATTGCCTTATAATACCCCATATTACCCCATAATACCTTCCCGTGAAATAAATATCTTCCCGTAATCATAATAGATATGAGGCTTATTGATGAACGGAGGTTTTACAGAAGATCATGTTCACAGTAAGGCAGACATTAAGGAATTACTAAGGAAAGAGGTAAGGTCGATGAAGATTACAAAATTTGCTTACAAGGATTTTCTGGGAACAGAGGCTCTCGAAGACACCCCGGGTAAGATAAATGTGCTACTTGCCGGTAACGGTGCAGGAAAAAGTACATATATCAAGGCGCTGCGCTTTGCTCTGACAGGAGAACTCCCTCCCGGAAATGTTATCAGGAATGGTGCTGATTCGCTTTATACCCTTGTTGAAGTTGAAGGAAACACAATTGAGAGGATCAAGGGAGAAACCTCTAAGACTCTGCTCAATTGCAGGTCAACGACAAAGAAATCGTTAGATGAGTTCTTCGGCTCGATAGGCGTGAAATCGGAGACTGCAAGAGTACTTACATCATCGCAGGTGCTGGGAAGTATGAGTGCCGAAGAATTATCGAAATTCATACTTGAAAGCGGTCTTATCCCGATTGCAGTTGATATTGACAAACTGATCTCTATCTGTCCGCCCATTTCAGAGTATGTAGCGAACGAAATGCGGTCTTACTTTCCGGCACCACCGGAGAGAATAGGCATAGATGATATTTCGGAAGCATACAGCTCATATTACGGCGGACGAAGGAGCATATCGGCGGAGCTGAAGGTTGCCAAAGCCAATAGCAGTGGATTTTCTGCTATGAAACCACCCACAAGTACATTAGAAGATCTTGAAAAGGCAATCTCTGAATATGAGGCAGCCTCTGACGGCAAGGCACTTTCGGCATATACCGAAGCTGTGTCAAAAGCGAAAAGTATAGAGACCAAGGTAGAAGCACTTGAACAGAAAATAGCAGAAAGTACAGCCAGCGAACCTGATTCGGAGCGTTTTGACGCATTATGTTCAAGGCATGACAGCCTCAAGGAAGTGTATAAAGCCAAATTTGAAGCTAAAACAGCTATTGAAGCTCTGGTAAAGAACACGAAGTTCACTTTGGAATCTATCAAGGAAAGCATCTGTCCTCTTCATTGTGAGATCGAGTGTACAGCCGATAAGTCTGCTATAATCAGTAAGCTAAACGACCAGATTGCCAAAGGGCGAGCTGATGCTTCGGCTTTATCTGAAGAAATGACTGAACTTGAGAACGAGATGGAGAAACTGCAAGCGCAAATCGACGAGTATAACCGCAACAAACAGGAGTACGAAAACAAGCGGGCTTCAATTGAACAGGTTGAACTGCTGAAAAACAGTATTCCTGTTATACCGCCTGAACCTTCTTTATCAGCGGAAGATGCTAAAAATGTGGCTGAAATGCTCTCGAAACTGAAGGAGCAAAAGAAATATCTGGTTAGCTATAACGGAAAGAAAGCTGAATACGAACGGATGAAGCAGCTTGAACACCAGTACGAGATATATAACGCCATGGTCGAGCTACTTTCACCCAAATCAGGTATTCAAGAAGCGATACTCGGCATGGCTGTGAGTACAATTGCCGAAGAATGCAATAAGATGGCGAAAGGCCTCGGACTGCCGATAGAACTTATTATTAAGGCTGATAACGGGGTCAGAGTTCTCGTAAAGACAAAAGGCAATGATTATTATGATTACAACAGTCTCTCAAACGGAGAAAAAGCTATAACGGAGCTGATCGTAATGGACGTACTGAACAAGCTGACAGGATTCGACATACTAATCCTTGACAACCTTGATTCGCTTGACACGAACGCTTTCTCCAAAATGCTCTCGCTTGTATCATCTCCGGAATTCCTTGCAAGATATGACCATATTATCCTTGCCGGCGTGGATCACCCCGATCTTGTGGAGGAAATATCAAAATATGACGTACATCGGGTATTGATCTGATCTTCTGTAATACGAAAAAGGACCGAAAGGTCCTTTTTCTTTTTTGGCTTTCGAGAGGCGCTTGCCGTAATCATAATATATATAGACGGAGGTGGTGATACATATGATTTATCGTATTGCACACAAAATGAGAGCTTAATCACAAATCAGAAAGGAAGAATCAATTATGGAAAGTATTAACGAAGTTGAACTCACAGGAAGTATAGTTGACATTTACTCTCTTCAGGATTATTTGGCAGTAACCATTTCGGTCAAAAAGTACGCTGAAATGCCGAAAAGCGAACAGAACATTAAAGACTATCCCCGCGTTGTTTGGTTTGGAGAAGCCGCCAACGCTCTTTCCGGGAAGCTTACACGATACGACTATGTTGATGTCACCGCGATCGCTGATGCAGCACTTGTTACAAAAGACGGCAAGGCTGTCCGGCGTCTTACATTAGTGGGAAAAGATATAAAACCCGCCAAAACCAGATGTGACAAATATTTCGGTATCGTTCCCGATATAGGCGCATCCTATGATTATAAGAACATAGTAAAACTTCGCGGCTCAGTCGTTCAGACCTATTCGCCTGACAACACCGAAAACTTCTCAAAGTTCGTGATCAAGGTCGTCGGAGCAAGGTCATTCAGCTATCCGGAGATAATATGCTATGCCCAGACTGCCGATTTTGTCAAGTCGAAGCTGGCAGTCAACGATACTGTCTGTGTCACGGGTACTATTCAGACTTATGCTAAGGAGCAGGAAAACGGTTCTCGCAGCCACAGCACAAGTATTGTATGCCGGGAGATCGCAGTTGTCAAAGAACAGGCATAACAGCACTAAAGACCGGTAATTCAATGTGAATTATCGGTCTTATACTTGATTTATTTGCAAGTATATGGTATAATGTCAGTATTGATTAAAAATGGAGAAATATTATGAGTCCTAAACCGATCTATAAGATTCCGCGAGCCTATAAAAACAGATCGCTCGCTCATGTTCTTACTTCTCTCACTTTCACAGAACTCAAAGAGATAGCTTCAAGTGTTGCGAAAGAAAGCTCCAGACAGATGGATATGGATTTCTACAAGACTATAAGCAATGCTGTCAGAACAAAGTATAACGACCTGAGCGGAACTGTTATCCGTCTTTATGCTAAAGACATTCCGGCAGACGAAAACGAATTTGCTCTGCTTGACAGGATACGCGAACTGACAGAGGGTAAGGAATTTCCCAATCCGGAGAAGATCTTCAACGATTACCGTGGGGATATCGTTGATTTCCTGCTCGGCGGCAGGTTCAAAGATGCTTGCGAGAACGGTCTTTTCCTGACCGCGGAATATCTCGTTGTGCTGTCATACGATATCTACAACCGCTATTTTGCACTTATCTCAAGGGAACGAATATAACTTTATAACCGTTCCCTTTGGCGCAGTTTGTCAAGGACATACGGAAAATTCGTCAAATTTCACAGCAAATCAGCTCGGCATTTGTACTTTATGTACATCTATAAACCTCCTTTTTTCAGATATATCCCCTGTAATTCCTTTCAAAATGCGAAAAAAGTCTTGCAAAACGAGATAAAATGCTATGGCAACACCGCATAATTCGTATTTTCAGCAAAATCACGTCCTCAAAATGGCTTAAATACGTGATTCAAATTTTGAAAAAGTGCTTTGTGCGGTGTTTCCTATAACACAGTGTTTACCGTACACATGATAAAAGTGCATAAAAAGAACTCCCTCGATTAAAATTGGGGAGCCCATTAACACGATATAATTATTTACATTCCCTCGCTTTTCACAGTTTCGCCTGTCCAGTCTATAATCCCGCCGAACTCAAAAACATGAGTGTAACCCATATCAAAGAGCTTCTGCGCTGCTTCCTTGCTTCTTCTGCCGCTCCTGCAATATACAAGTATCACTTGGTGCAGATCGGGCAGTTCTTCGGGCTGCGTATCGGTTATACTTTCATTCGGAATACATATCGCACCCGGAATATGCTCTTCATCAAATTCGTCCTGCCTCCGAACATCAAGGATAATGTGACCGTCATCGACCTGCATCATCTTTTGTGCTTCTTCCTGCGAGATCGTGGCATAGCTGTCCACCATACCGTCCCCGTCGAGCAATTGTCCATTCAGGGCGCAACCACCGACCAACAATACAATCAGAACGATCAGAACAATCGGAATGATATAGTACATCTTCATTAACTTCTCCTTTATCCTGCTGCCTGCGGCATATTGTCCGGGTGCATAAGGCTGTCGTAGTCGGTAAAGTCGTGTATAGTCTTACCGGTAACGTTTGCGGTAACTACATTTCCGCTCTCGCTGCTTATACACGGGCTCCATTCGAGCATATCACCGCTGCTGTCCGTCAATCTGACAAGAACATCAGGCATTATCTCGCTCCTGCTGCATTTGAGCAGTACCGGGCGCAGGTTGTCGTTCTGTTCGTACAGCACCTTGTCCTCTTTCATCGTTGCCGTTGCTTCATCAAAAACAAGTTCCGATACAGTTATGCTGCCGTGGATATCCGACGGGAGAAGCAGGTAGAGTTCCATTCCGCCGCCCGAGGTAACAAAGTTGTCAGAGGGGAAGATGTTGACATAACGTACAATGAAGAAAGATATGGCAGTTGTGAAGAGCTCAAAGATGATATGAAAAGTATGCTTCCCGATCTTGCTGAAAAAGCTCTTGGGAAAGCAGATAACGGTTTCGTTATGAAAGGCGGACAGCCCGGAAAAAATCTTGCCGACCTTCTTCGTGATGAGCTGAAATCAATGGGTATCATATCTGAGATAGATATATTCAGCTTTGCATTGACCGAGGATTCGAGCAAACGTCTCAGACAATATAAGGATACAGTCCGACAGCGTATTGTAATGGGGATGACGCCTGACATGACCGACAGACCGTGCTATGATTATATTTTTCCGATCACAGACCCGGCAAAAATGGTATCAGACTGCGTTCCTCCGCCGTTGTTCGATCCGGCGGGAAGTAAGATGCCTATGGCTGCCGACCTGACCCGCGAAGACAAAGATACATTCAAGTGTGTCTGCGGATATTGGGGAGATGTGTTAAATTTCTGCCCGAATTGCGGAAGAGCAGTCCGGGCTTAAAAGCATAACGATAGTGCTTTTCCCTGCCTGATTAGCCTCGGAAAAATTCTTTGGTGAGCCTTTCATAATATTGGGGGCGTTCTTTTTGTCGTAAATGAAAAAAGTATTGATATTATTTAAGATATGCTGTATAATATAGGTGACAGGAGATGATACCTATGAGCAATAGTAAGCTAAAGCCGAAAAGAAGCAAGAATATAAAGGACTTTGACGAGCTTACCATAACCGATGACTTTATGTTCGGTGCGGTAATGTCCGACCCTAAACGCTGTAAACCTCTGCTTGAATATATCCTCGGAATTAAGATTATTAAAATAGAGTATGCCGAAAAGCAAAAGGTCATTGACATTGAATATCGGGCAAAAGGTGTCCGGCTCGATCTTCACATCATAGATGACAAGGGCGTTGTTTATAATGTGGAAATACAGACAGGCGCTAATGATAATCTCCCTAAGCGCATCAGATACTATCACGATGTGCTTGACCTTAATCTTCTGAAAAAGAGCGCGGACTATGAGGCTCTTCCAAAGTGCTATGTTATCTTTATCTGCACCTTCGATTTCTTTGGTAAAAGCAGATATATGTACACATTCAAGCGCCAGTGTCAAGAAGATGCAAGCGTTTATCTGGGTGATGAAGCTATCACTATCGTTCTGAATACACAAGGCACTATCGGAGACATTAATGATGAGTTAAGAAATGCATTGCGTTATATGGCAGGACAAACACCGACAGGCAAATATGCAACTTGACAATTAGCGGATCACATGCTACACTGTATTTGTGGGCGAATATTCTTCTTTACGAAGCCGGAAACAAGGAGTGGACAGCATGGCTGAACAAGAGAACGCGACTGTATTTCGCCAAAAGACGCTGGAACGCATTTCCTCCCCGGAACAGTTGACGGATTACCTGCGCATCACCAATCCAGGCATCTGGATCATTCTGGCCGCCGTGATCGTGCTGCTGGCGGGCATTTTCGTCTGGGTCATGGTAGGCACGCTGGAAACGACTGCCCAGGCCCGGGTGATTACGGAAAACCACGTCGCCCAGGTAATTCCGTCCGGGCGGAAACGCTGGCGGCGGGGATGCCCCTGCGGGTGGCGGGGCAGGAAACGTTGATCCTGACCACGGATACCGACGCATACGGACGGCCTTACGGCACCGCGGAGATCAATCTGCCGGATGGAGCCTATGACGGCGTGGTGGTCACGGAGGCCGTGCATCCCATCCAGTTTTTGCTGACGGGCCAATGAGCAGTGGTTAGTGGTTAGTGATTAGTGATTAGTGAAAAGGAGTGATGGAGAATGGGCAGAACCGCAGGAGAAGCGGGCTGGCGCGTATCCCGCTACAATTTGGCCGCACGGATTCCCGATTCGGACAAGATCGCCGTGGCGAATTTGTTCCGGGGCACGTGCGGCGCGTATACGCCTCTTGAAATGTACTTGCTGGATGAACTGGAAACCCTGGACGAAAACCACCCCATGCTGAAACGGTTTCAGGAGCGGGGCCTGATCGTGAATTTTGACGAGCGGGCGGCGCTGGAGGCCAAGGCGCGGATGAGCTGCGCCGCGGGCGGCGGCGTGGGGCTGACCATCTGCCCCACCATGGGCTGCAACTTCGACTGCCCCTATTGCTTTGAAAACCACCGTCCGGGCCGAATGAGCCAGGAGGTCCAGGACGACGTGATCGCCCTGGCGGAGCGGATGATGAAGGCTTCCAGCGCCAAAAAACTGGACGTGAACTGGTTCGGCGGGGAGCCGCTGCTGATGCCGGACGTCATCGAAGCCCTGTCCGGGCGGCTGATGGCCCTGGCGAAAGAGCGGACCGCGGAATACGACGCCTCCATCATCACCAACGGCTTCCTGCTCACCCAGGAAATCGCCGATATGTTAGCGCGCTGCAAGGTAACTTCTGCCCAGATCACCCTGGACGGCATCGGCCCGGAGCACGACAAGACCCGGCATTTGGCGGGCGGCGGCCCCACATACGACCGCATCGTGGAAAACCTGCGCACCCTGCGCCTGCCCTTTCGGGTGACCATCCGCCATAACGTACACGAGGGCAACAAGGAGCAGATCATTCCCCTGCGGGAAATGGTGAAGGTCCTGGCCGAGGAAAGCGGCAACAAAATCACCTATTACCCCTCCTCGGTTCAGGGAAACAGCGCCACGGATCAGCGGGGCGCCCAGGTCGGCACGCTCTGCGGCGCGGAGCTGGACGACATTGACCTCATGAAGGAAGCCCATCGTTTTCAGCCCGGCCACGGCACCTACTGCGGCGCGAATCACCTGTACGGCGCGGGCATCGACGACCGAGGGCGGCTGTATAAATGCTGGGAGGACGTGGATAAGCCGGAGCGCAGCTTCGGCAGCGCCCTTGTCTGGGACCCCGCCGACCCCATCGCCACGGCGGATCATCCCGACGAACTGACGAAATACCTGAACACCGCCCTGCCCCTGGACGACGCCGAATGCCGGGACTGCGCGCTGCTGCCCCAGTGCGCGGGGGGCTGCCCCACCCGGCGGCTCTATTATCAGAAGAATTGCTTCGGGTTCCGGAACGCGCCGGAGAAAATCGTGCTGGCGCTGTATGAACGGCTGCAAAAAGAAACCAAACGGAAAGCGGAACAGAAAGGAGAATCACTATGAACCGGAAAGAATTTTACGACACCCTGAGCGAGGACGTGAAAGCGAAGATCAAAGCCTGCAAGACTGAGGAAGAAATGATGCAGGTGCTGGCGGAGGAGAAGATCGCCCTTGACCCCGAACTGCTGGACAGCGTCAGCGGAGGTGTAAGTGATAAGGATAACTGTGAAGGGCATTGTCTTGATTGTGACGCTTGCAGCTGCAACTGACAGCAAACCGGCGCGGCTGCGGCCATACCCTGCGTAAAAAGGAAAGGAGAATCACCATGAACAAAAAAGAATTCTACGACACCCTGAGCGAGGACGTGAAGACGAAGATCAAAGCCTGCAAAACCGAGGACGAGATGATGAAAGTGCTGGCGGAGGAAAAGATCGAGCTGGACACCGCGCTGCTGGGGAGCGTGAGCGGAGGGGCATGCAGTTATAGCGAGTTTGAGTGTGGTGGTAATAAAGGAGGGGGGTGTTATGAGGATTGTAATGTATGTAAAAAAAATAACTGCTGATCCTTTTTGCCAAACCGCGAGGAAACGATAGATGAATTATTTGCTTCAACCTGATTACCGCCTACTGGGCTGGAAGGGGGAACCCTTCTATCTGGCGCGCCGCTCCACGGGCATTACGTGGCGCTTGAGCCCGGCGGAATTTGCCTTTTTGCTGCGCTGCGACGGGGAGACGGAAATGGAGCCGGACGAATGGCCCCCGGTTCCGGCCTGGGCGGTGCGGGAAAAGATCATCGCGGAATGCGTGCCGGGGGAACGCCTGCTGCCGGAGCAGGCGTACCGCCTGTATCCCAACCGGAAGATGGATTACATGGAATTGTCCCTCACCGGGCGCTGCAATTTGAACTGTAAACACTGCTTCAACGCCGCGGACTGCAATCCCCGCACGGTGGAGCCTACCTTGGAGCAGCTTTGGGCGCTTCTTGGGAACCTCGCGGACTGCGGCGTGTGCCGGATGCGCCTGAACGGGGGCGAGCCGCTGACGCGAAAGGATTTCCTGACCATCACCGGGGAAATGGCGAAGCTGGGCATCGTCCCTTACGAGATCATCACCAACGGCGTGCTGATTACCCCCGAATTGCTGGATAAATTGGAAAAGCAGGGCCACCGGCCCATCTGGTTCGTCAGCTTCGACGGCCTTGGGCATCACGACTGGCTGCGGGGCGTGCCGGGCACAGAGGAAAAGGTGCTGAAAAATATCCGACTGCTCTGTGACCGGGGGTATTACGTCCACGTTCACCAGTGCGTGTGGAAGGACAGCCTTTCCTCCATCCGCCCAACGGTGCTGCGCATAAAGGAGATGGGCGTTTCCCGCTACCGGCTGGTCACGGTGGAGCCCAGCCTGCGCTGGCGGGAAACCGCGCCGGAGCAGACCGTGTCCACGGAGGAATGGCTCCGGTTTCTCCCGGATTTCCTGGACTGGTGGTATGAAAACGACATCGACCTGGATTTGGACGTGTGGAGCTATTGGGTGGGGAGCCGCGGCTCCCGTTCTGTGACCATCGTTCCCGATCTCTTTTCCCGGGGCGAGGACAACCGGACCCTGTCCTGCCCGGAATACCCCAACCGCGCCTTTATCGACGCGGACGGGCGCATGGTGCGCTGTATGCCCCTGTCCGGCGGCACGGCGGGCTTGGGCATCCCTTGCCCCAACGTGTATCAGGAGGACGATGTGCAGCAGGTCATGACGCAATCGAATTTCCTCACGGACATGACCTGCACCTGCCTGGAACTCAAGCGGCAAAACCCGGAATGCCTTTCCTGCCCCTGGTTTGACCGCTGCGGCATGGGCTGCCGGGCCGAGGCGCTCACCCAGGGCCTGCCGGATCGCGTCAGCCTGACGGGCATCGACCGCAGGATGTGCCTGTTCTTCAACAGCGGTTGCTATGAGAAGCTAAAGGCTGTGGCGGAAAAACACGGGCTAAAATACACAGTTTGATCTATGCAACAGACCTTGACAAAGCGGTAAAGGAAGTCAAGGAAAGTGATGAATGGAGGGCTGGTTATATGAATTACACTGTAAAATTGAGAGATCACGAACGAGCGGCGCAAAAGCTCGGTAATCTTGAAAAAACAATTTCAGCAATAAGAAGTGGGAAAGGAAAAGGTTCTGACAGCTTTCTTATAGGCGTTCTCGGAATAAATGAGTCTCTATTCAGTCAGATATCTGATATGTTAGATAACTATCCCGACTGGACGGACGAGGATATCACGGCTGACATTATCGGAGTGTAATATGTAACTGCGGGCGGTTATTCCGTCCGCATTACTTTTATCTCTCGCGGAGTTCAGCGTCCGAGGCAATAAGTCTTTTCAGCTTATCCGTAACTGTCTCCCGCGCTGTCTCCGAGAAATGGACATGGACGATATAAGTTGTTTTTCCGATAGTCTTGACAAGGGCGGGAGTTTCCGGTGTGATCGTTTCTTTAATTGCATTATCCATAGCATTTCCTCCATTGCACGAATAGCTTGGGGTTCAGGGATTTCATTTTCAAAATCAGCTTTTTCAAATAATCCTTATTCGAGGTCGGTTCGGCGCTTTTTCTTGCTCGGCAGCTCGGTCTGTACCGATTGTTTTTCAGACTGCTCCTGCTTGGCGTTATTGATGCGCTCTATTACAGATTGCTTTTCCGGCTCGGTCTGCACTGGCAATTCTTCAAGCGGAACGACCTTACCGATACAGTATCGAACATCTTCAAGAGGCTTGAGATTGACTCTCATCTTTTCGAGCTCCTGTTGCAGTTTGTCGCGCTCTGACATAAGAGTTTTGCGCTCGCCGGCGTAAGCATCGAAGTGGAAGTCAAGCCCGATGTTAAACTTTTTCAGCAGACGGAACGCCTTGTTGTATTCGTCAAGTTCCGTCTTGTGTTCCTCGGCATACTTGGCTTTAACAGCTTTCCAATTTATCTTGACATATTTGTCGTGAACAGACTGCAAGCGCTCAATGGTTTCGTGCGCTTTGAGAATTGAGGACAAGTCTTTGATACGTCTCTCCATACCTTTCATCTTCTCACGGCAAGCGTTCGCCGCTGATTTGCGCTTTGACAGTTCGCTGTCAAGTTCATCGAGAGTGGTAATGCCGCGCTCCTGCACATAGGCGATAACATCAGCTATCTTTTTTAGATCTTTGGATAACGCTGTCTGCTGTCCGTATTTCCAATCGGAACGCTCGGCTTTGCGAATATCAAGATATTTCATCAGCAGCATAGGGATAGTGGCGCTCTTGTCCTTTTCGGTTTCAAGCTGCTGTTTTTTCTCTGCAAGGCTTGACAGCCAA